>JALRAS010000122.1 GCA_023262495.1 Bacteroidia bacterium
TTGCCTTCATCTTAGTGCTATATCGCGAAGGACTTTCGGGTAATTTTTTATTGTTGGGTGCAATTGTGGTGGTGTTGTTTATTCTTGCTCTGCTCGTTGATAAAATAATTTTAATCATTGCATTGGCAATCATTTCCGGAGTGCTGTTTCTTTTCATGCGTAAAACCAAAGGCAATATGTTGCTGCTTGCTGCCTTGTTTGTGCTTAGTTCGGGGGTGATATACAGCGTTGATTATGCCTATAATCATCTGCAAACGCATCAAAGAAAACGTATCGATGTTTTTCTTGGAAAAGAATCCGATATAAAGAAAGCAGGGTACAATGTAAATCAAAGTTTGATTGCCATTGGCTCGGGTGGATTAACAGGCAAGGGATTTTTAAATGGCACCCAAACAAAGTATGATTTTGTGCCTGAGCAAAGTACCGACTTCATCTTCTGCACCGTAGGCGAGGAGTGGGGTTTTGCCGGAACCGCTGTGGTAGTGGTGTTGTTTTTATTATTGCTGCTGCGGATACTGTTTTTGGCCGAGCGACAACGATCGCCATTCAGCAGAATTTATGCCTATGGTGTGGCCTCCATTTTATTTTTTCACCTGATGGTAAATGTTGGAATGACGATTGGACTAGCACCCGTAATAGGTATTCCCTTGCCGTTTTTTAGCTATGGAGGTTCATCCCTTTGGAGTTTTACAATACTCCTGTTTATCCTGATTAAACTAGATGCTTACAGGTTGGAGATATTGAGGTAGTGAAAAAATCCACCCCAAAAAATCAATAAGCCAACAACTCTTCTAGCTTTGCCTTCACCTTATCTGCATTAGGCAGCATCGTGTGTTCAAGCGTTGCATTAAGTGGGATAGCAGGTAAGTTTTCGGCACCAACAATGCTGATTGGGGCATCTAAATATGTAAAACAAAGCTGCTGTATTTTTCCGGCAAGTGCTTGTGCAAATCCATTGTTTACGGGCTCTTCCGTTAATATCATCACCTTGTTATGAAGCTTCACCTTTTCAATAATCAAGGACTCATCCAGCGGGAATAAGGTGCGTAAATCTATGATTTCTACTTGCCCGTTGAAACTCGAAATTGCCGATTGCGCCCAATACACGCCCATGCCATAGGTGATTATTAGCGCTGAGTTGCCTGCATTAATTTGTTCCTGAGTTGCTTCAACAACTACCCTTGCTTTGCCCAAAGGAATCATATACTCTTCATCGGGCTCAATAGTTTTGGCGTCTTCAGTGCCCTTAATTTTACTCCAATACAATCCTTTATGTTCTAGCATCACAACGGGGTTAGGATCATAGTAGGCTGCTTTCATCAATCCCTTTAAATCGGCACCCGTGCTTGGGTAGCAAACTTTAATTCCTCTAATGTTTAATAATACCGACTCTACACTGCTGCTGTGATAAGGACCACCGCTGCCATAGGCACCAATAGGCACTCTGATGACACAACTGATAGGCCATTTCCCGTTACTTAGATAGCAGGAGCGGCTTACCTCTGTAAATAATTGATTAAGTCCCGGCCAAATATAATCGGCAAATTGTACTTCAACAATAGGTTTTAATCCGGCTACGCTCATGCCAACAGTACTGCCAATAATAAACGCCTCCATGATAGGTGTGTTAAATACCCTGTTATCGCCAAATTTTTGTGCTAATGTGGCGGCCTCTCTGAATACGCCACCCAAGCGCGCGCCCACATCCTGCCCATACAATAAGCACTCAGGATGCTTTTCCATGAGCTCTCTGATCGCAAATAAAGCGCTATCTACCATCACGGTTTTGTCCTTGCCCGCAGGACTTCTTTCTCCTTGTTCTTGGGTTATTGGGGTGGGAGCAAAGTCATGTTTAAATAAATCTTCGGGCAGCGGATCGGGCGAGGCAAGGGCTTTCTGATAATCTTGTTTCACTGTTGTTTCGGCTCGCTCTTCAATTGCTTTCAACACTTGTATGTCAATCCCTTCTACAATCAGTTGGTTTTTTAATCTCGGAAAAGGATCGCGTTTGGCTGCTTCCTCTAAATCATGACGGTACCACTCTTTACGCACACCGCTCGTGTGGTGGTTAAGCAGAGGCACACGTGCATGCAGCAGCATTGGCCTGCGCTCGGTTCTAATGATGTGCAACATTTCGTGCACAGTTTTATAACTGCGCATAAAATCGGTACCATCAATGGTGCGTACATCTAATCCTTTAAATCCCTTAGCATACTCGCTTGCATCCTGTGCTTTAATCTCTGCGGCATGTGCAGAAATATCCCACTCGTTATCCTGAACAAGATATAAAATTGGCAACTTTTTAAGCACTGCCATTTGAAAGGCCTCGGCTACCTCTCCTTCAGTAATGGAGGCATCGCCTAGAGAACAAACTACCACCGGAGCATCTTTGATATGCTTATCGTTTAAACCTTGCTTTTCCTTGTACTGAATGCCCATCGCAAGTCCTGTTGCCGGAATAGCTTGCATGCCTGTGGCCGAACTTTGCATAGGTATTTTGGGCATGTTGTCGCGGTTCAAACTTGGATGAGCGTAATATAATCTGCCGCCCGAAAAAATATCTTCGCGCTTGGCGAGCAACTGCAACATCAACTCATAAGGTGTAATACCAATGCCCAACAGAATACTATCATCGCGATAATAACAACTTAAATAATCTTGTGGCTTTAATTGCAAGCCAACAGCAAGCTGAATGGCCTCATGACCGCGGCTGGTGGCATGCACATATTTAGCGGTAACTTCCTTGTTTTCTTCATATAAGGTTGACATTGATTTGGCGCAACACATTAATTCAAACGCCTGAATCAAGACTTTTTCATCAATGTTACTGCTATTTTTTACTGCACTTCCCAAGGCCATAATTTACTGTTTAGTTTTGTTGCCAAAGTTATACGAATATTCTAATCGGAGGGTCAAAATATAATGCTAAAAAAGATTTAGGATATGGTTCAATATTTATTTTCCCTCATTGGATTGGCTTCTGCATAAGCGCAAGATTATCAGTAAATATTTATTCGTAGTTTTGTTGTCACCAAGGTTGTATTTTATACGTTAGTCTAGCAATAGTTTAAACCATAAATCATGATAAAAAAACTTCTACTATTCATCGTGCTTTGTATTGCCATCACAGGGCATTCGCAATCATGGGCGCCTGTAGGTGCAAAATGGACTTACAGTGTTTTCTATGCGAACGGTCCTCAGCAGGAATTCCGAGAATGGATATGTACACGTGATACACTGGTGGATGGGCAGTTATGTCAATTGATTGTTAGGCAAGGTGCCGCTGTTGCCACAGACATTACCGATTCGCTAATAACTTATCAAGATAGCAATATCGTATATTGGTTTAATGCTGGTCAGTTTAGGGTGTTGTACGATTTTAATAAAAATGCAGGTGAGTCGTGGACCATTTATTTTGACACTTGCGAAGTTACGGTTACAGTTGATTCCACTTCAACCATCAATATCAATGGCAATACATTAAAAGTGCAGCATTTGGCCCCATCTCCTTTTGGATATGTCAACACCAGGGTGATTGAAGGCATTGGAAACACCAACCAACCTATGCCTGATTTTCATATTTCATGCGGAATTGGCGTTATTGATATGAATTATTATTTGGGCCTAAGATGTTATGAGGACAGTATTTTTGGATATTACAATTTTAATATCGCACCCACATGCAACTTCATCACTACAGGTATTTCTGAGGATATGGAGCAAAGCAATGAAGCGATTATATTTCCTAATCCTGCGGCTGATTTATTAACTGTAAGCGCAAAGCCAGCCGATATTTTTATCATTTATAATGCCTTTGGTGAAGTCATATTTTACAAAAAACTTCTTGAACACAAAGAAATAATTCTAACAAGTGATTATGCACAAGGTCTTTATTATTGGGAGTTGATATCCGATGGAAGAAGTAAACACAACAATTTTGTCATTGTCAAATGAGTGGTATCAATTCGGAGTGATTTTCTTGTTTTAACCCAAATTCCGCATTAGAAAGTGCGGAATCGCTGAAACAGCTGTAATTCAATCCATTGATTCAATGGATTAAAACACTTGCGATGGGGATTGCCCTCATAAAATCACTAGTGCGTTACATGCGTAACTTCTATTTATTAATTTGGGTTTAATCTCATCATGTATTTTATTTCATTGCTCATTAAACCATTTGTTTAATGCAACGTCTATACCCTGCAATTCAATCGCTGATGTCATGAAAAAATATTTACTGTTTTTATACCTAAACATTGGCTTGCAATCCATGCTATTCGCGCAATCCATAGATCCTGCCTTGTCAAACAAACTGCAGCAGGTCATCGATAGCATGCAGATAAACAATTCCATTGAAGGTATTTCATCATGTATCATTTTTCCCGGCTCAGCAACATGGAAAGGTGTTTCAGGAGATTCACACCCAGGCACACCCATCAATTCAGATATGGAATTTGGCTTGGGAAGTAATACAAAATTATTTTCGGGTGTATTGATGCTCAAACTTGCTGAGCAACAACTCATTCAACTTGATGATTCGCTGCATCAATATTTACCCACATTCAACAATATTAATAGTACTATTACCATACGACAATTGTTAAATCATACAAGTGGATTACAAGATGTGATTGACGTGCCCGGGTATATCGATTCTATACTCCTAAATCCTAATCGGGTATTTACTGCATCAGAATTAATCAGTTGGATTGGGCCTCCGCTTTATGCTGCAGGAAGTGGTTGGAATTATTCTAACACCAATTATTTGTTGGCCGGCATGATTGCTGAAAATGTAACCGGGCAAAGTTATGCGCAGCTCTTGCATGATTATATCCTTTCACCATTGCAGCTTGATAGTACATTTTTAGGATTTTACGATACCATTCCCAATCAAATTGCTCATCCTTGGCAAGGTAACGCCAACAATTTTTCAGTATCTCGAATTTCTTTGAACAGTGCGGCATGGGCGGCAGGTGCGATGTATTCCACAGCAGGAGAAATGGCTCATTGGTATGATGTGCTCATGAATGGAAACTTTTTAAATGATACGTCATTCACTGACATGACCGCTTTTGTGGGTACAGCAAATTATGGCATTGGAATCAGTCAATATGTGTCGTACGGCAGAACAGTTTGGCGTCACGCAGGCTCTATTTGGGGAGGATACAATTCAGAAATGATGTATGATACTGCCAGCGGAATAGTTATTTGTGTACTTACTAATCAGTTGCCCGGAAATGGATTTCAAGTGGCAGAGCAATTGCTTCACACCATTTTTGCTCATTTACTTCCCACTGATGATAGAAGTATTGAATTTCCCTTTGTGGTATATCCCAATCCAAGCAATGAAATGATTGCTTTAAATGTATCTAACGAATTGAAGAATAAAGTTGCCGGAATCCAAATTAAAAATTCCAATGGCATGGTGGTTTTTAGTAACAATCATTTTAATTTTGACACACACATCAATGCAACAGATTGGGGCTCAGCAGGTGTTTATCTGGTGGAGCTCATTGATGAACAGCATCAAGTAATCACCATGTCAAAATTTATACTTAATTAATTAGGATCAACATTTTTTTAGGAATATTTAATCATTAACACCACACCAATCAATGAATGTAATGCTCAAAGTAGGTAAGTTAAAATCAATCATCATAGCGGGAGTCTGCTTTTATTGTTTCACATCTTGTGTTGTGCGTGTGCATGCACAACAATTAAATTGTGGAAGTGATGCGCCTACCATACAATGGGAAGAAAAATTTCAACAACTCATACAAACGGCTGCGGAACAGCATCAAGTATCACAAAGAAATAGTTATACCATACCCATCATTTTTCATATTGTTCATGGTGGTGAAGCGCTTGGCTCAACGCCCAATTTGTATGCAGTACAGATTAATTCACAGCTAACAGTTTTAAATCAAGACTTTTCAGCAAATGCTTACAACAAATCTAATTATCCTGCCAATGCATTTGTGAATTGGGCAATCAATCAAAATATTGCAACAGCTGCTTTAGACTCGAATGGGAGAATAAAAATTGCCGACATGGACATACAGTTTTGTTTGGCACAAAAAGATACGAATGGCAATATATTATCCGAGCCGGGAATTGATAGAATTAATTTTGTTGATAAAGGTTGGAATAATCCCAATCAATATACCACGCAATCAAGCATGAAGAATTTTCTTGACAGTGTGATTAAGCCACAGTCGATTTGGGATGTAAGAAAATACATGAACGTATGGGTAACTGATAAAAGCAATTTATTGACCTATGGGGGAGTTTCATCTGTTCCACCGCTGAGCGGTTTGCCCGATATTGTTACCGGTGCTACTGATCAAACCGATGGTATATGGTGTTATGCCGGTGTGGTTGGTTCAAGTCAACTTTTTCCTTCAGGTAGCTATGTTGCACCTAATATTGATGGAAGAACACTTACCCATGAGGTAGGACATTACCTTGGATTGAGACATATTTGGGGAGATGCTGCATGCGGAAACGATTTTTGTAATGATACACCGCCTGCCAGCGGACAAAATACAGGAGCGCCAACTTATCCACACAATGTAGGTTCTTGTGCATCGCCTACAAATAGCCCTGACGGAGAAATGTTTATGAATTTTATGGATTATACCATAGGGCAAAGTAAATACATGTTTACAAACGATCAAAAAATAAGGGCACAAACAGCCATGATCAACAGCCCTTTCAGAAATCAATTAGGAACACATAACCTGTGCAGCACCCCACAAACAATCAATCAAATAGGTAATAGTTACGATTTTACCATTACTCCCAATCCTGCTAAGGATGATTTAAATTTACGCTTTAATGAATCAAACAAGTATCATATCAGGGTATTTCATCCAAGTGGTCAATCAATGATATCGCAGTATGCAGAAGGAACTGATGTTAAGCTCGAAATAAAAAATTTACCGGCTGGTTTGTATTTTGTTAGTGTTACTGCAAATAATACCAGTATCACAAAAAAAATAATCATTAGTCCATAGTGCTAGCCATTCATGTGCATACAATGATCAGCATCCTTCCTCAGTCATTTCCTTTTTGAAAAGATTGATCATTCTTTTCATTTCTTTGAGTTGCTTAATTTTATCATCAATAGACATTAGCTTTTTATCTAAGACAGCAAATTTTTGTTTGAGTGTCATTTTGTTGCTGTACCAGGCATTAATTAGTTGTGCAATTTCAGTTATTGTAAAACCTATTGACTTAGCATCTCTTATCAAAAAAAGTTTTTCAACGCTTTCTTCATCGTAATGAAAATAATTATTCGTTTTGACCTTGTCATTCCTTTTGCCTTTAATCAATCCCGATTTTTCATAAAATCTGATGGTATGCGCAGAAAGGCCGGTGCGCTTAGATAACTCGCTTATTAACATGCGGCAAATATAAGCTGTTAAAAAATAAATTACAAGTATAGACTATACTCTAATGTTGTGGGTTTTAAATATTCGACTTAAGTTTGCCACAACTTTTAAAAATACATCATGGCAACAGCACTTATCACAGGCGCCTCCAATGGAATTGGTTTGGAGCTAGCAAAAATTCATGCTTCAAAAGGAGGCGATTTAGTTCTTGTAGCAAGAAACAAATCAAAGCTTGACGAGCTCAAGCATGAACTTGAAACAAAGTTCAACATAAAAGTATATACCATAGGAAAAGACCTTTCTGCAGCCAATGCAGCAAAGGAGGTATATGACGAAACCAGCAAGCAGCAAATTAAAATTGATTATCTTATTAATAACGCGGGCTTTGGCGATTTCGGATTTTTTGCCGAAACAGATTGGAACAAAGAGTTGCAAATGATTAATTTAAACATCACCACGCTTACTCAATTTACCAAACTTTATTTGCAAGATATGCTTAAGCGCAAGAGCGGTAAAATTATGAATGTGGCCTCCACTGCTGCCTTTCAATCGGGGCCTACAATGGCCGTATATTATGCCACTAAAGCATATGTGTTAAGTTTTTCTGAGGCGGTTGATAATGAAGTAAGAGATCAAGGCATTAGCATCACAGCCCTTTGTCCGGGTGCAACAGAAAGTGGATTTCAAGCGGCCGCGGCAATGGAGGAAAGCAACTTGGTAAAAGGTAGAAAACTTCCCGGGTCGAAAGAAGTGGCTGAATATGGTTATGCTGCTATGCTCAAAGGGAAATCAGTAGCTATTCATGGTTTTATGAACTGGATTATGGCCAATTCGGTGCGATTTATACCACGCAGTATTGTTGTGAAGGTAACACGCAAAATTCAAGATAAAGCAAAATAAGGCAGGATAATTCAACACTCCTAATCATTTTTTTTACTCAACTTCGTAATAGAAAATATCGAACTGCTCAAACAGCTGAAATAACAAAAGTAAATATTCACTAAGTCAATTAAACCTTTTTGTATTTTTGATATCGTATTAAAAAATTACTGAGTCATTTATACCCTTTACGATGAAAAAAATATTACTGATTTTATTCCTATCATGCGGTTCAATGATTGCTCCTTCAAAAGCGCAGGGACTGTACTTTCCGCCACTTAATGGCAATGCCTTTTGGGACACACTTTCACCGGCCTCATTAGGTTGGTGTTTAAATGAAA
>JALRAS010000123.1:0-2742 GCA_023262495.1 Bacteroidia bacterium
GCATCAAAAACAGGTTTGAGTTTGCTCAGCGCTTCCATGGTAGTGTCAGCTCTGGGGCCTTCATCGGTATTCACGATTGTTGTTCTTTTTTTTCTTTTCTCATTTTCATCCAAGTAGTTTTCGTGCACTTCTACAGGAACAATTTCTTCCTTGAATTTATTTTCTTGTATGGCCTTGATGGCTTTTTGATGAGAGTTGAAAGCAAACATATCTTGATCTTCGCGGCTCACTTTATATTCGTTCGCAACAGCTTCTGCGGTTAAACCCATGCCCCAATAATAGTCGGGGTGTGCCAAAGCTACATCGGCACTTGGTACAATGCGCCATCCACCCATTGGAATTAAACTCATACTCTCGGCACCACCGGCAATGATGCAATCGGCAAGGCCTGCATGCACTTTTGCAGAGGCAATGGCAATGGTTTCTAGACCCGATGCGCAGTAGCGATTCACGGTCATGCCACTCACCTTGTCAGTGTTGAAAGACATCAAAGAAATCAATCGAGCCATATTTAAACCTTGCTCTGCCTCGGGCATGGCATTACCAACAATCAAGTCATCTACTTGTTCATGGCTTAAATTAGGCAGGTTTTGCAGCATATGTTTAATCACTGCTGAAGACATTTCATCGGGACGGGTAAACCTAAATCCACCTCGATTTGCTTTTCCTACTGCTGTGCGGTATGCGGCAACGATATATGCATTCATAATTATTGTATTGAAGAAGTTATATGATCAGTCCTCTCAGCCAAGTGCCGAAGGGATATTGTATTTTGTTTGATTGAATGAGGTGATGTTGAAGATTAAAGTTCATGTTGAATTTATGAATATAAATCAATCAATTTTTTTCGCAGGGTTGCATCAAGATAATACTTAGTTTCTTAAAATTTTTCCACCTGTGAGGATTGATTGCAAGCGTTCGAGTGTTTTCTTTTCACCACACAAGCTGAGGAATGCTTCACGTTCAAGGTCTAGCAAATATTGCTCACTTACCAAGGTTGGAGCCGATAAATCGCCACCACAAAGCACGTAAGCTAATTTCTGCGAAATTTTAGCATCATGCTCGCTGATGTAGTGTCCGCTCAGCATTGAGTTAGCACCTAAATAGGCGAGGCCCAATGCTTGTTTGCCCAGCACCTTGATGTTTTTTCTGGGAGCAGGTTTGGTGTAACCATTTAACGCTAATTGAAGACAAGCTGCTTTTGCCTCGCTTAATAATCTTGCTCTTGAAACCACAACTTCATCAATCCCTTTTCTCAGGTAACCTAAATCAAATGCCTCATGAGCAGAAGTTGAAACTTTAGCTTGACCAATCGTGAGAAAGCGGTCTCTGAATTTATTTAATTCGATATCGCCCTCGTTGAGTTCATCTGATAACCTGAGCGCAAATTCCTTTGTACCACCGCCACCGGGAATGAGACCTACACCAAATTCAACAAGCCCAATATATGTTTCGGCATGAGCCAACACTTTGTCGGCATGCATCGACATTTCACAAGAACCACCAAGAGCCATGTTGTGTGGCGCAACTACTACCGGTATTGAAGAATATCGGCAGCGCATCATGGTATTTTGAAAGGCCTTGATGGCAAAATTCAATTCATCATACTCCTGTTCAACGGCCATCATAAATATCATACCCACGTTGGCACCTGCACTAAAGTTGGCACCTTCGTTGCTGATTACAACGCCTGCAAAATCTTTTTCGGCAATTTCTATGGCCTTGTTTACACCGGCTATTACTTCGCTGCCAATGCTATTCATTTTTGAGTGAAACTCAACATTGATAATTCCATCACCGATATCAGTAATACTGCTACCGGCATTTTTCCAAATTGTTTTGTTGCTACGAATATGATCGAGGAGAATAAAAGCATCGGTGCCCGGAATTTGTTTCATGGCTTTGCTGCCAACAGCATCATAGTAAAATGGCTTGCCTTCTTTTACGTGATAGAATGATGATTGACCGGAGTTAAGCATCTCTTTTACCCAAGCTGCCGGCTTATTGCCTGCTGCTTCCATTGCGCTAACCATTTGCTCAACACCCATAGCATCCCAATATTCAAAAGGACCTAATTCCCAACCGAAGCCGGCTTTCATGGCATCATCAATTTTATACAAATCATCGGATATTTCGGGCATACGGTTGCTCACATATTCAAATAACCCAAAGAAAGAAGCACGATAAAAATCACCTGCTTTATCCTTTCCACTGATTAACACCTTTACTCTATCTTTTAAATGATCAATCGTTTTGGTGCTCTCCAATGTGGCAAATTTTACCTTTTGAGAGGGCGTGTAGGTAAGGGTTTTTAAATCAAGAGCATGTATTTCGCTTTTTCCGTTTTCACCCCTTACTTTTTTGAAAAATCCTTGTTCTGTTTTGGAGCCTAGCCATTTATTAGTTACCATGCTGTTGATGTAGCCCGGTATTTTAAATACATGAGCAGCTTCATCTTGTGGGCAGCTTTGTGCCACTCCATTAGCCACGTGCACAAGCGTGTCAAGACCAACTACATCACAGGTTCTGAAGGTGGCAGATTTTGGTCTACCTAAAACAGGACCCGTAAGTTTATCTACTTCATCAATAGTCAAATCCATTTTCTCTACTAAATGAAACAAGGCCATGATGCCATAAACACCTATTCTGTTGGCAATGAAGGCGGGCGTATCTTTACACAGCACGGTTGTTTTTCCTAGATACAGTTCACCATAATGCACCAGAAAATCTATTACTTCTTGA
>JALRAS010000123.1:2752-8420 GCA_023262495.1 Bacteroidia bacterium
ATTTGTTTTAGGAGTAGGAATTATCTCCAGCAGCTTCAGGTAACGCGGAGGATTGAAAAAATGTGTGCCACAGAAATGTTTCTGAAAATCATCTGATCGTCCCTCAATCATTAAATGAATTGGGATACCGGAAGTATTGCTGCTGATAATTGTACCGGGCTTGCGATACTTTTCGACCTGTTCAAAAATCACTTTTTTAATATCGAGACGTTCCACAACTACCTCAATGATCCAATCGCAATCTGCAATTTGGGCCATGTTATCTTCAAAATTACCGGTAGTAATGCGCGATGCAAATGATTTTTTATAGATGGGAGAGGGGTTCGATTTGAGCGCGAACGCAAGGGCGTCATCAACGATTTTATTTCTTGATTTTTTTGAGCTGTCGGCTTCTTTGGGAACGATATCGAGTAGTAAAACCTGTACGCCAATGTTTGCAAAATGACAAGCAATGCGGCTTCCCATAACTCCGGAACCTAACACAGCTACTTTTTGAATACTTCTTTTCATAGATGCAAGTTGATGAATTCTAATGATGTTCTATTAATTATGATAGTGCAATACAAACTGCACATCTTTTTGTGTGCCCAGTTTTCTGAGTGCATTCAAATGTGATTTCAATGCAGAGCCAAATGTTGGTGTTTCTAAATAAGGCACGCCAAATTCTGCAGCTGTAGTTTTTACTATCTCAGCAATTTGGGGATAGTGTATATGACAAATGTTAGGGAACAAATGATGTTCAACCTGATAGTTGAGACCACCCACATACCAAGTGATAAATTTATTGTTTCTTGAAAAGTTTACGGTGGTATTCATTTGATGAATAGCCCAGTCGTTTTCAATTTCACTTTTTTCATTTTGAACAGGATGAGTAGCTTCTTCTACCGAATGTGCCAACTGAAATACCACACTAAGAATGATGCCACAAACAGCATGCAAGCATATAAATCCAAGGAAAATTTGTCCAAAGCTATAATTGAAAAAGTATATTGGAATAAAGAACATGTAAAAGAAATAAATCAGCTTTGATACAATTAAAATGAGTGTGTTTTTTCTTATTTCTGCCTTCCCTGCGCGGCTAACTCCATTGCGATTGTACTTGATGAGCTGATTCAAATCTTTGAATGTAACCCAATAAAGTGTCATGATGGCGTAAAACAAAAAGATATAAATATGCTGAAAGCGATGAAACCCTTTCAGCTGACTGTTTGGATGAAATCTGAAAATGAGTTTATCATCAATATCGTCATCCATCTGATAGATGTTGGTATAGGTATGATGGAGCAAATTGTGTTGCAGTTTCCAATTGAACACGGTTCCACCTATCATATTTAGACTATACCCTACAAGTTTATTAACGTTTCCATTGGCGGAGTAAGCATTATGCACCGCATCATGCATCACATTCATGCCTATGCCTGCCATGGCAAACCCGGTAATACTGTAGGCAATTACCACTTGCCAGGTATTCAACTCAAACATTAAAAGACTCGCGAGTGGGGCAATGTAGAGGAATATCATCACACATGTTTTAATCACCATGGATGTATTGGCATGTCTTGAAATATTATTATCGGTGAAGTAATTTTCAACGTTATTTCTTAATACATTGAAAAACTGAGAACGATCTTTGTTTGCGAATTTTACTTTAGGTTTTTGTTTCATTTATTTTTGATTAGGCACTGAACATTTTATCTATCTGAGTTTTGTTGGCTTCGATAATTACTTTTCTTTTCAAACTTAGTTTAGGTGTCATCTCTCCATTCTCTATGGTCCACTCCCTGTTCATGAGGATAACTTTCTTGATGGTTTCATATGGCGCAAGTGTTTGATTGGCTTCTTCCACTGCGGTATTGATGAGGTCGATAATTGCTTTGTTATTGATTAAATCATCATGCGTGTTGTAAGCAATTTGTTGCTTCGAACAGTAATCCTTGATTGCTGCAAAAGCAGGTACAATTAATGCTGCAGCAAACTTTTGATTTTCGCCAACAACCAAAGCTTGTTCTATATATGGTGATTCTTTTAATTTGTTTTCAATCATGATTGGAGCAATATACTTGCCTCCGGAGGTTTTGAAAATTTCCTTTTTTCTATCAGTAATTTTAAGGTAACGGTTATCAATAAATTTACCTATGTCGCCCGTGTGGAACCAACCTTCGGTATCTATAACTTCTGCAGTAGCATCGGGGCGATTGTAGTATCCTAACATCACATTGGGACCTTTAACCAATATTTCGCCATCTTCAGCAATTTTAACAGTTACACCATCAATGACTTCGCCAACTGTTCCAAACATAATTCCATTTGGTTTAAAGCTGTTTACCGCAACAACAGGTGAGGTTTCTGTGAGTCCGTAGCCTTCGAGCACCACTATTTTAGCAGCATTAAATACCCGTGCTAATCGTGGTTGTAAGGCTGCACCACCTGAAACAGCTGCAGTTACATTTCCACCGAGTGCTTCGCGCCACTTTGAAAAAACTAATTTATTGGCAATTGCAAGTTGCATTTCATACCACCATCCGTTTGCTCCATTCAATTCGTATTTAAGGCCAAGGTCAAAAGCCCAAAAGAAGAGCGTTTTCTTGATACCTGTTTGTTCATGACCCTTTGCCACAATTTTATCATATACCTTCTCGAGCAGGCGAGGCACGGTGGCAAATACCTGAGGTTTTACTTCCTTCAAATTATCGCCAATTGTTTCTAAACTTTCGGCATAATAGATGCCAAGTCCTAGGTAAATATAGAGTGTATTAAGCATGCGCTCGTACACATGATTCAGAGGCAAAAAACTAAGTGCCTTCCATTCTTTTTGGAAAGGACAAAGATACTGGGAGGCAAAAGAGTTACTTAACAAATTATTGTGCGATAGCATTACTCCTTTTGGTGTGCCGGTGGTGCCTGAAGTATAGAGGATGGTTAGCAAATCATGACCATCAATCTGAGATTTAATGGTTTCAATTTTTTCTTCGGCAGGACTTTTTTTGCCGTTTTCATACAATTCAGTCCAATGCGCTACACTTTCTATCTGATTGAAGCTGTATATAAATTTTACTGATGGTGCCTGCTTGGCTGCTTCGGCAACCTTCTGGTGTAAGTCGGCACTTGAAACAAATACCAATTTAACTTGCGCATCATTCAAAATAAAAATGAGGTCGTGTAAACTTATGGTTGGGTAAACCGGTACCGAGATAGCCCCGCATTGCTGACTGGCATAATCGGCAAAGTTCCATTCGGGACGGTTGTTGGAAATAATTGCTATTTTATCATCTTTATTAATTCCTATGTTGGCAAGCCCGTAAGAAAGATGGTCAACATAGTCAACAAAATCATTGGTGCTGTAGTTTTTCCACTGCCCATTGACCTTTGTAACTAAAGCGTCAGGACGAGGGTTGTTTTGCTGATAATGTTTGAGCAAGTCAAAAACTCTTTTTATTTCCATAACAGTATGATTTTGAACATGTAAAAATAAATAGCTCTTTTGTCAAAAAAATTTTTTAAACTTATTCAATTTTTCAAAGATACCAAAATTTACACTATGTCGTTAAAAAATAAAGTTACCGGTGATCTTCAAATTGAATTTCCCGTGATTATGGCACCTATGTTTTTGGTGAGTAATGAAGCAATGATGAAGGCCGGTATGCAATCGGGAGTGATGGCAGTTTTTCCGACATTAAATTACAGGGGCGAAGGAGAGCTCGATAAGTTGTTACATGCTTTAAACAATTTTAAAGTTTCAGTAAAAGTGTCAGGCAACTTTGGTGTTAATTTAATTGTACAACAATCCAATCCTTTGTACAAAAAACACTTGAAAATTTGTGTTGACAACAAAGTGCCATTTTTTATTACCTCATTGGGTAATCCCGGGGAGGTAATTGAGCAGGCGCATGCTTATGGAGCAAAGGTATATTGTGATGTAACAAATTTAGTGCATGCCGAAAAGTGTGCTTCTCTGCAATGCGATGGATTTATTGCAGTAGGACAAGGTGCAGGAGGGCATGCAGGGCCTAATCCGCTGCATATATTAATTCCTGCCTTAGTCGAAAAATTTCCGCACATACCGGTAATTGCTGCCGGTGGTATTGCATCGGGTATTGGCATGTTAAGTGTACTTGCTGCCGGAGCTCAGGGTTTTTCGATTGGTACAAAATTTATTGCCAGTAAGGAAGCAACGGTAAGTGAAGCGTATAAAAATGCTATTGTTGAATCGGGAATGGATGATATTGTAATGACAACACGCCTATCGGGCACACCTTGCAGCATTATTAATACTCCGTATGCCAAAAAAATAGGATACCAACAAAATGCTTTTGAAAGGATGCTGAATGAAAACAAAACAATCAAAAAGTATTTTAAAATGTTGACCCAAATTAGAGGCATGAAAAAGCTTGAAGACTCGGTAAAACCCGGTAATTATAAAACGCTATGGTGTGCAGGAAAATCGGTTGAAATGATTGATAGCATTGAATCGTGCGAGGATATTATTACATCGCTTAGAAATGAATTTGAAGTGGCCGCTAAAAATTTCGTCAAACAGCTCAATCAGGGTTAAAGCTGTTTAGTGATTTCTTTTATGTGCGTTGCTTCGGTATGACATGTTGAGCAATTCAACCATGATTGAGAAACCGAGTGCCACATAAATATATGCTTTGTCGATATGTAAATGCAAGGCATCGAGCACCAAAATAAATCCAATTAAAATTAAGAAGGCTAAGGCAAGCATTTTGATGGTGGGGTGTCTGTTGATGAACTCACTTACCCAAGCTGAAGTAAGCAACATAAATATCATAGCAATAATCACGGCTAATACCATCAGTAAAACATTAGATACAAGGCCTACAGCGGTAAGAATAGAGTCGAAAGAAAACACAACATCGATGAACACAATTTGAACAATAGCACCTCTTAGCGTAAGCGCTTTCGCATCAGGGTTTTTGGCTGCTCCGCCATATATTTTTTCGAGTATTTCAACTGTAGTTTTATACAGTAAGAAAATCCCTCCACTAAATAGAATAAGATCCCTGCCGGTTACGCCAAAACTTCCAATATGAAAGAAAGGATCTTTTAAACTCATGATCCACGAGATACTAAACAATAAAATAATTCTGAAAACCAGCGCCAAACTTAAACCAATAGCCCTTGCTTTTGCTTGATCTTTTTTCGGCAGTTTGGTGGCTACAATGGCTATAAAAATTACATTGTCGATACCTAGTACCACTTCTAAGAGTGATAGTGTTAACAAGCTGATAAGGCCTGAAAGGGTTAGAATTTCTTGGTAATCTACCATAGGATTTTAAAACCGCAAATTTAATCAGATTATCCAAATCTAATTGGTAAATTATGCACAACAATTTTTTAATATCACTGAATGGAACAATTTGACCTGTTAATCCCGAATTAATCAATAGAAGTTACGAATGTAACGCACTAATGATTTTATGAGGACAATCCCGCTTAGCATGTGTTCTCAAGCCATTGATTCCATGGATTGAATTACAGCTGTTTCAGCTATTCCGCATTTTCTAATGCGGAATTTAGGTTAATTGAACTTTCTGACTTTCATAAGGGCCTCAAATTATTTCTAAAGGCGATAAACTTCGATGTTAATAACGAACTGTTTAAAAAATATATTTGATGCTTGTGATCGAGCACTAACTATCGCTACTTT
>JALRAS010000124.1 GCA_023262495.1 Bacteroidia bacterium
AAGGTTGCTTACAGAGCTACTTATATTGTAGACCCACAAGGAATTATCAGATGGGTTTGTGTAAACGATTTAAGTGTTGGAAGAAATGTTGGTGAGGTATTGAGAGTGCTTGATGCCCTTCAAACCGATGAGCTTTGTCCATGCAACTGGACTGCAGGTGAAAAGACCCTCTCAAATGCTTAATTAAATTTAATTCAAGCCGCAGTTACTCAACAATTGTGTGACTGCGGCTTTTTATTTTCTATCTAAAACTCAATTTATGACTATTACCAACGAAACTTTACAAAATTTGGCCAACGACTTGCGCCTGCAAGATAATCAAATAGGCGAGCATGTGCATGTGCTTGGCAGTAAAGAAAATAGATACATCAAGGATTTAAGAATCAACATCAGCAATGCGCTCAACTTTCCTCAATTATCTAAAAAGGAATCTTACTTACTTGCTTTAGCTGTAGCAATTAACGATAAAGCAACAACTTTAATTCCAACCTTAAAAGCACTTGCTTTTGAAAATGGGGCGGTTGAGGATGATTTAATTGAGACAGTTTCCTGTGTTTCGTTATTGAACATCAACAATGTATTTTATCGTTTTAGACATTTTACCAAAAAAGAGGCCTATAATTCTCCTGCCGGAATCAAAATGTCGGTGATGGGCAACCCTGTGATGGGTAAAGAATTTTTCGAGTTGATGAGTCTAGCTGTTTCCGCATTAAACGGGTGCGAAATGTGTGTGGCCTCTCATGAAGCATCGCTTATTAAGATGGGTATGAGTGAGGCAAAAATATACGAAGCTATAAAGTTAGCAGCCATATTTAGAGGATTAACAGCCATCAATTTTAACTAATAAATTAGTTTTATCGTTTAAGGAAGAAGAAGTTACCGGTGTTTTCACCGATGTCCTTGATTTTACCATAACGGCAACGCTGACTTTGTCTTTTTTGAACCACACCGCTAACAAATTTAACCATTTCACTCATGGAGATGCAGCTTTGTTTGTTTGTATTCAGCATGCTCGTAAAAGATTCACAAAATACAGAGTTGTCAGATGCTTTTTCATTAGTTGTTGAGGAAAATACATAGGCACTTGCGTTTTCGTTAGTATCGTTTATTTTGCTGCAGTCAAAATTAGGTACCTCTTCATTTGACAAACTGAATGAAGGACCCGACTCACAGGCATCAGAAACAATTAAAATGTTTTTTAAGCTTTTACCGTAGCTATTCAAATTAGATTTTAAATAGGGGATAGGATAGTAGGTAATTTCATCATCCTTAACGGCATTTACAGGTATCCAATATCCTGTTTCGTTAAGGTATTTCCCATGTCCGGCAAACCATATCATAATTGACTGCACAGATTGCTCCTTGATTAGGTCACGCAATTCAATTCTGAAAAATTTCTCCATCTCTGATAAAGTCATGTTACGCTTAGCAATCACATTATCGAATTTATATTGAAGCAATGCATCTCTCACACTATTTAAATCTTTATCAGGCCCGGTGAGTGTTCCAAAACTTTCGTAGTTTGAGTTTGCAATAAAAACCAACCAAGTTTTACCCATTGGGCTTTGTGACATTTCTGCCGCTTTTCGCACATTGATGTGATAGCTGATTCTTGATTTATTATTATATTCATCAGTGATGCTGATTACTAGTGAGTCGGAGCGTGAAACATCAACGGAGGCCTCGAATACCGGATTTAATTCATTCGGGTTAAAAGAAGCACTAACATTATTAATCATTATTTGCTTTATCAAACTTTCGTCTTCAACCCTTCCGGAAATTGCAAATATCTTTTGCTTTGCTTTATCGAAAAATACCTCTTTATCCTTCTCGCTGTATGATACAAATAATTTATGACCGGGTTTGTTTTTCTCAGATCTATTGAATTCAAAAGTTTGATCGGTGAGGTTAGAGTATACATCGAGCACCTTTATTCTGATGGCACTTTTGTCGAGTAAATTAATCTTACTCCTAAAGCGGGGGTTGATTGAGTCTCTACTAAATTCAGCTTCAATATTATTGATGGTAATGGATTTTATTGGACTGCTATCATCAATTACACCTTTCAATTCAACAAAACGACTGCTCTTCGAAATCAGTATTTTGCCATCAATATCGAGGGGGGGAGAGGTTATTTTTAATGTAGGAGAGTCGGTTTCCCTTTTCAACTCATACACTCTGTTTTTAATTCTTTTAACCGAAGCATCATACTCTTTTTTCATTAAATCTGGAACTTTCTTGCCTGCCTGATTAAATGATTGTTGCGCTTCAACAAATTTACCAATACTTTCGTAGCATTGAGCTTGCAGATAATTGGCAAAAAAAGCAGTATCATGTCCAATGATTGGCTGCAGACTCTCAACAGCCAGGTTAAACTGCCCCGCTTTTTTAAGCACTTTGCTTTTTGTATAAAAATAGAGATAGGTCCTTAATTTTAAAGAGTCACAAATTTTCAAATCTTCAAGGGCATCATTTAACTGATTGAGTTGATAAAATAATTGTGCACGCTTAAGGTGCAATAACGCATCTGCAGGCTTAAGTACGATTAGTTTGGAATAACTTTCTTTGGCCGAGGTAAAATCGAACAGTGAACACTGCGACTCGCCAAGACTATTGAGGTAAATTATTTTCAGAGAGTCGGCTGTTTTTGGTTTAATCTCTTTTTTTTGAATTTTTTCATCAATAATTTGAATGCTTCGCACATATGAAAATGCCGCATTTTGATAGTCTTTAAGACTGTCGCAGGCAATACCTTTATAGTAAAATAGTTGGTCATCATCATTGAACAAACTTTGATTATCGCTTAAATAAGAAATCGCTTCCTCAAAGTTTTTCATCATAATTTTACATTTGGCAATCATTGTTTTGGCTTCAGCTACATGTAAATTAATTTCCGGAATTTCTAATTTTAGCAACATGGCTTGTGCATCTGCATAGCGCTGCATTGCCAGGTAGGTGATGCCACATTTAATGATATAATCCTCCTTCATTGGATGCGCCCCATTCAAAAAAAGGTAATCCATGATGGCAAACTCATATTCCTTCGTTTTGAAATAACAGTTTCCCCTTTGTAAATAGGCATCTGTGTAGTTGGGCTTGGCAGTAATGGCCGAGCTAAATTGTTTGATGGCCTCGGGGCAATTATCTTTTTTTTGTGCCTCAATTCCGGCCCTGTAAAAATCCTTGGCCGACTGGGCTAATGCAGCATTGGTAATTATGAAAAACAAACAAGTAAATATAGCAATAAATAGATTGCTACCTAGCTGTTTTGTATGCTTTATCAGCATCCTGGGCAAAGAGGGTTGACATACCATCATATTGCAGTTCAATGCGTTTAAACAATTTTCGGTAAAGGTAATGTTGTATTACTCATTTTTTAAAAAAAATCAAATATTTTTCAATTATTTTTACATTTTAGGCATAAAATTCAACTGGACAGAGGTATATTGAAACCAAACTTTTGATATTTAAATGATAACGCTGTGCAATTTACTGTCTGCATGTGCGCTACAATTTGTAAATGATGGGCCAAGAGACATTTCCAGTCAATACTAATTCTTTTGAAGATGGGCATCATATAACTAAGTTGGTATACCCAGGCAAAATCTAATATCTGCCGTTTACACAAAATTCTTTATCGGCTCCGCACGATGATAATGCAACATGGCTTAACAGCTGTAAATTAATCTCTGCCATCAATTTCTTTTTATTTTCGTTATCTGTATTGGGCATAAACCTAAAAATCTTGGACTAATCTGTAATAAATAAAGGTATTAGCTTTCTGACAGACCTGCATTATACACCTTAATCGCAAAATTTATTGAACAAGTCTTTGACCTAAAACATATTTACATTTTGTACTAGATCATTCACTCCTGTTAATATTTCTAACTTATAGATGAGGCACAATAATTGTTTCTTATAATTGTACTTTGTTTGTTTGCATACCAACAAATTAAAAAATCTGTCTTATATTCGCCTTTTGTAATTTGAATTATCTTAGACTTATGATATCAATCGATAGATTAACCAAAGGACTCGCGGCTGCCTGTTTAATTTATTCTTTTAACGCAGTTGCCCAACACAAAGCAGCACCCGGAACATCACCAAAAGCAAAAGCCCCTGTAGCTGCTGCTCCGGTTGTAGATATGACCGATCCGATTGCTGTTGCCGATATGAAGTTCAAAGCAAAAAATTACGAAGAAGCATTAGGAGATTACTTGAAGCTTTTGGAGGGAAATGAAAAGAACGCCTTCTACAATTATCGTGTTGGTGCTTGTTATGTTGAAACAAATATCGACAAACTAAAGGCAAAGAGTTTTTTGGAATTGGCTCTAGTTGAGCCTGGAATCGACAGGATGTTTTACTACACTTATGCTAAGTCACTTACCTTTCATTTAATGTTCGATAAAGCTATTGAACAGTACAAGAGTTTTTTGGGAACAACTGAGGGCAAAGCTATGGAAAAGCAAGTAAACCGAGAGATTGAAATGTGCAACAATGCCAAAGAACTCGTTAAAAGCCCTATAGGTGTTACTTTTGAGAATCTTGGCAAGGATATCAATTCTCCTTTTGCAGATTTTGCGCCTTTTATTTCTGAGGATGAATCTTTTTTGATGTACAACTCTTTGAGGCCCGATAATGCAGTTAAAAAGAGTGATGGTAAGTATGCAAGCAATGTATATATATCTTCTGTTAAAAACGGTAAGTGGCAAGCTGCCGATGATATTGGAGAGTCGGTAAATACTATGGAAGGTGACGAGGAAATAGTTGGTGTATGTGCCGATGGAAACACCCTCATTTTTAGCTACAACAATAAGGATGGTAAAGGCGATGTGTTTATTGGCCCCAAGGTTGACAATCAAATTTTAAAGCCATTCAAACTTAATACCAACATCAACAGTCCTAAGTACGAAGAAAGTTCCGCTTCGATTTCACCCGATGGAAGGACCTTGTATTTTGCAAGTAATAGACCTGGTGGTATGGGTGGTTTTGATATTTACCGTGCACGTATTTTGCCAAGTGGAGAATGGGGAGAAGCATACAACTTAGGGCCTGAAGTGAATACACCATTCGATGAGGATTTTCCGAATATCTCAAATGATGGATACACACTTTATTTCAGTTCAAAAGGACACAACTCTATGGGCGGATACGATATATTTAAATCAGAAATATTGCCCGATACACTCAATTTTGGCGCTCCCAAAAATATAGGCTACCCTATCAATACACCTTTTGACGACAAAAATTTGTGTATGAGTGCCAAAGGCAGATACGGATATATGTCAGCTTTAAGAAAGGAGGGACAAGGCGACCTTGATATTTATCGTGTTATTTTTAAAAATGTAGATGCGGAATTAACAGTAGTAAAAGGTATGCTTAAGGTAAACAAAACCGATAATGTGCCGGCAAATGCTATCATTGAAGTTTTTGAATCAAAATCCAATAACACGTTCGGGCAATATAAAGTAAACAACCAAACGGGTAAATATGTGATTATTTTACCTCCGGGAAAATACTACATGGAGGTGCGTGCACAAGGGTTTAAAGCGCATTCAGAAGATATTACCATTCTTGATAAAGGATCCTATGTTCCCTTGATGGAGAAAAACATGACTTTGTTGCCAGAGTAAAGAGCGTGTCTGTAACACTCCTTATCATTGTGATCACCGCATTTGTTTCTATTGCGGCTTTCAGCAATCGACAACTTTTTGATCGGTTTAAGTTGCATCCCGCTATTATGAATTCCGGTGGTGAAGCTTATCGAATGTTTACTTATGCCTTGGTACATGCCGATTGGCTGCATCTTGCTGTAAACATGTATGTGTTGTATAACTTTGGTGAAAACGCCACCGAGACTGTTTATGCGCTGGCCTTTGGAAGCAAGGGTATTTTATTTTATATCTTGCTGTATTTAGGAGGTGCCGTGCTGTCGGTCTTTCCTTCCTACGAAAAAAACAAACATCATTTTGGCTACACTGCTGTGGGTGCATCAGGAGCAGTTTCGGCTGTTGTGTTTGCCTATATTTTATTTAACCCGTTGGCAACTTTCTATTTTTTGTTCATTCCTTTTCCTATTCCTGCTTATGTTTTCGGATTATTTTATTTGATTATTTCCTATGTGCTTGCCAAGCAAAATCGGGGTAATATTGGGCATGATGCGCATTTCTTTGGTGCTGTATTTGGGATCATGTATACCATATTGCTCGATAAAGAGATTGCTTTAAGATTTGTTGAATTAATCAAATTGCATTGGAGTTAGCATGAGTAAAAAGGCATGTATATTCTTAGACCGTGATGGCGTTGTCAATCGTGAAAGGGGAGATCATACCTATGATATCAATGATTTTGTGATTAACGATGGATTGTTTGAAGGATTATTGAAGCTTAAGGAGCATCAATTTATTTTCATTGTCGTTACCAATCAAAGTGGGATTGCGCTCAACAAATATACCGAGGAGCAGATGCACGCTTGTCATCGCAAATTAATTGAGGAAGCTCAAAGTTATGATATTGAATTTAAAGCAATTTATTTTTGCCCGCATCACCCCGATATCAGCCGCTGCCTTTGCCGAAAGCCAGATTCATTGTTATTGGAAAAGGCCATCGATACTTTTGATATTGATCCCTTAAAATCGTGGTTCATTGGTGATCGACAGCGCGATACTGATGCAGCAGTAAAGGCAGGAGTGAAGCCATTGCTGATTAAATCCAATCAAAATATTAATGAAGTTTTGCATCTTATTTTGTAATTTTGAATTTCAATTTTTGATTTATGTCTGCCGGTTTTATAAGTATCAACAATCAAATTATTTCAAGAGAAACCCCGCTTTTTACTGTGGGCAATCGCTCATTTAGATACGGAGATGGATTTTTTGAGAGCATGCGCATTACCGGTGCCGACCTTCCTTTTATAAAAAATCATTTTCAACGAATTGTAGATACTGCTGCTACGCTTGAATTACTATTGCCCCATGGTTTTACTGCCGACCAACTAAAAGAAAATGTATTGCAATTGGCTGAAAAAAATGGCATAAAAGGAGAGGGCAGGGCGCGTGTTAACTTATACAGAAATGATGGAGGTTTGTATGCACCTATTGATAATTCATGTTCTATTGTAATTGATGTTACCGCCTATGAGGGTGGAGGATTGGGATATGAACTTAACAGTCGCGGACTTAAAATTGAGTTGTATCAAAAAATTAAAAAGCCCTGTAACGCGCTCAGCATCATCAAATCATGTAACAGTTTGTTGTATGTTTTAGCCGGTAAATTCAAAACAGAGCAAGAATTAGATGAGAGTGTGATTTTGAATGACAAGCACAATGTTTGTGAATTCACCAGCAGCAATCTATTTATTGTAATTAATGGTGTATTGTATACCCCTTCAATAGCTGAGGGGTGTATCGATGGTGTGATGCGTAAGGTGATTCTGGAATTGGCCTCAAAAGCGCGTATTAATGTATACGAAACCGAACTTAAACCCAACGATTTAATTAGGGCAGATGAAATATTTTTAACCAATGCCATACAAGGTGTTCAATGGATTGGAGCTTACAAAACCAAGCGCTATTTTAATAAAGTTTCAAAGATTTTGGTTGATGCTTTAAATGAACATGTAGCTGCGCTAAAGCTGCAAAAAGAAAGTTGAGACCGAGATAATTCATAAGCCAGCTGTATCATTATATCGTAAACTCATGTACTAATTTATATCAGTAAAGGTATAACCTCTACTGATTAGTTCGGGTTCAATTGTAGCTCGTAATCTTTAATGGTTTTATGCACAAAGTAAAACAATATTAAAAATGCTATCAACTCTATGATTGTGTATAATTTGAGAAAGCTACTTAAATCTAAATTACCTGCAAAAACAAGACTCGAAACAGCTAAAAAATAAAATACTTGCCAAATGCCATTTAACTTCACTTTATTAAATGTTTGTAGCACGGCACCTAAAGGCAACACAACAAATTGTATAGCAGTTGACAACACCAATATTTGTGCAAAACCTCCGGAAACAGCCCATGTTTCACCAAAGATGAAAGAGAAAAGAAAGGGTCCCGCAATCAAAAGCGGTATCGTAAATCCTATCGCAATCAAAGCTAAGATGTTTATCATTTTTTTATAATCATCGGACACGGACAATGCTTGGTTCTTATGTGATACAATACGTTCAAAAAATACCTGAGAGAATGAGGTGGCAAGTATACTCGTGGGCACAAATAAAATTTGTCTTGTTAAATTAAAATATCCTGTATCCTGCTTGCTGTAGTATATTGCAAT
>JALRAS010000125.1 GCA_023262495.1 Bacteroidia bacterium
ATACTGACTAATTAACCACCATCCTCCCCATAAACCTTTCCTCACCAAACACCATGCTCAAGGCATACATGCCTCTACCTAACTTGCCCTGTAAGTTTATATTTTTAAAATAGGTATAAGGCGAAACATACTCGGTATAAACCAGTTTACCATTAACATCATACACATACAACATACCACTTATTTCTTGCACAGGAAACTCTATGCTTATATTGCCATTGCTGGGGTTGGGTGCAGTTTTTAATGCAGAATTTTTAATATTTAATTCTTCATTTCCTACACCTAAGGTATCACAAGGGCTGCCTGGCTCTTGCATTAAATTTAAGTTTACATAGGTTGGTACAGTGGCATAATAATAGGTGGGGCATTGTATTTGATTTTGCACAAAATTACAAGATTGGCCAGGCATATCGGGGTTATTGATGACATTAAGCATGACACCACTAAAGTTTTGTACATAAATTTTGCCATCTGCTGCAGCATACATATAGCACCAACCAGAAAGCCAACCTGTTACAGGATCAGGTGTATTCAAATCTATTTTATCAATAAAAGTTTTAGAACCCATTATATCAGGTGCTTCCATATCGAATTGCCATAAACTGTCCCATTTACAAAGGTAAAGGTAACGGTTGTTGGGGCTAAAGGCCAAACCGCCACCAGTAAATGGAGTGATGTATTTATACCGCATATTGCTTAATTGACCATTACATCTATCAAAATCATAAATTCTAAATTGATAAGAATTACTGAAATAGGCCAGATACTTGCCATTAGGAGAAAAACTGCCTTGTCCACCTTGCTCGCCAAAGGGACCAGGTAAACTTTCAAAACCCATAAGCTCAGGACCATTTACAGTAACCAATATCTCTGCAAAATCATTTAAACTATAGCGTTTTATCAATACCCACCAATCCCTCCCATTGGCATGGCGGGTAGCAACAAATCCTGCATTGGTAAGTGTATCAGTTAATAAGATTTGATTTTTTACCAATACTATACCTTTACCATTATTCCCACTTGGGTCAATCAAATTGTAAAAAATATTTTTGGCACAATAAATTCCATTTTCATAATAATTATCAGCACTTATCATTACCATTAGTCTATCACTGCCAGGGTAGGGCAATAATAAAGCATTAAAAGGCACTGGTATTCCCCAAGACTCATATATACTGTCATTTCCTCCAGGTGTTAAACCGGCACCATTGCTTATGGTATCGTGGTATTTATTGCAAATGGTATAACCATTGGTGTAAATAAAATATTGCCCATCTGCGGTGCCTAATCCACTGTAGGTGCCTTTGATATTCATATTTACATTTGTGTCAACTTCTATCATGGAAGCATTTTGACTAAATGTAATTTTTGTTGCACCCCAAGGGAAGGACGTAGTATCTTGATTGTTTCTTCCCCACATCCAAATGTTATTCTTGAATTGCGCTAGAGAAGTGAAAGTAAAAGCAACTATCAGAAAGATAGTTGCTTTTAGAGTTAATAATTTCATTAGTTCACAATAAATTTAATTCTTAATGATGCTTTAGTATTAACAAAATGCGCTATATAAACACCTTTAGCAAAATTGCTAATATCTATACTGAGCTGATTGGTGTTTGCGCTTAATACCGCGCTATAAATAATATTACCACTTAAATTGTAAATCTTTAAATCGCTTGATGCATCATTCGCTTTAAATGTAAATAACACCCTTTCGCTTGCCGGGTTGGGCTGCGCTTTAAAATAATTAAGGTGCTTCTCTTTTTTGGTTAAAGCAGGATAAAGTGTATTGGCAGATTCCCTAAAATAACCTTCAAAGGCACAAACAGTGCTATCGCTATACTGCAAAGTATCATTAATTAAGGCATACATATCTCTGGCTCTATATACTGCAGGACCAGCAGCTAAGGGGCAAAGATGGGCAATGTAGGCTAGCATTATAGAATCTTCGTAACTAATATGTTCATAGTCATTATCGCGCAATGTAAAATAAATTTCGTTTACTGTTTGCAGTATTTGCTCATCGGCATTGCGAGGCTCAGGTTCAGTGTTCAAGACAGTTTTGATGCTAGCGCGTTGTAGCCCTTTAAATTGTAATGAATTTGAACTCATAAATTAAAGGATTTAGGGGGTTAATATTTAGCTAAATTATAAATTTATGACTACCAATTCCATTTTTTTGCTGCTTAATTTATAAGAAATTTATTTAATTGGTTGATTTACAAATTAATAAATAGAATAAACCCGAAAAAAATAACTTTGCCCACTTATTTGCAAAAGGGATGGCAGCAAGGTACCGTGTACCGCGCACAGCCCGACCGACCTTACGCCACCGCGGAAGGGCGGATTTGCCCCAATTTTTTAACTAAGCTATCAATAAAACTAAATAAATTCATTTTAAAATCCCATTTTTCATCAGCTAATCAGCTAATCCGCTTATCAGCTAAACAAAAAGGTTGAATATTTAAAAATAAATTTGGATTGAAGTAAATTTTTACCGTTATTTGCACTCCGTTTTCAAAAAAAAGAAAAAAAGTCATGTCAAGAATTTGCGATTTAACAGGAAAAAAGGCAATTGTAGGAAATAGCGTTTCTTTCTCTAACAGAAAGACAAAGCGTTTATTTAAACCAAATTTGCAGGTGAAAAAATTCTTTATCCCTGAAGAGAATGAGTGGATTACTTTAAAAGTATCTACTTCTGCGCTTCGCACAATCAACAAGAAAGGCATTAGTGCCTGTATTGATGAGGTGTACAAAAACGGTTATTTAAAATAGTATAAACGATTAAGATTAAGTAATCATGGCTAAGAAAGGCAGTAGAATACAAGTAATTATGGAGTGCACCGAGCACAAAACCAGCGGTATGCCGGGTACAAGCAGGTACATTACCACCAAAAACAAAAAAAATACCCCTGACCGTTTGGAGTTGAAAAAATACAACCCCATCTTGAAAAAGAAAACAGTTCATAAAGAAATTAAATAATAATCATCCTCAAACCAATATTGACCCATGGCTAAGAAGGTAGTGGCAACACTTAAAACAGGAAAAGGAAATAATTTTACCAAAGTAATTAAAATGGTAAAATCTCCAAAAACAGGATCATACAGTTTCAAAGAAGAAATTGTGCATAACGATCACGTGAAAGATTTTTTTACGAAGTAACATCAAACATTCATTTATGAAAAAGCTTCTTTCATTGCGGAGGGAGCTTTTTTTTATTTACATTGCATCAACATTATTATTATTTACAATCAAATAATTTAAGCTGAAGATGGGTATTTTTAGTTTTTTTTCGAAGGATAAAAAAGAAAGCTTAGATCAGGGCCTTGCCAAAACTAAGGAGAGTTTTTTCTCGAAAATTACCAAAGCTATTGTTGGTAAATCGACTGTAGATGCTGAGGTGCTCGATAATTTGGAGGAAATATTGATTACCTCCGATGTGGGTGTAAACACTACCTTAAAAATTATTGAACGTATAGAGGCGCGCGTGGCCCGCGATAAATACGTAAACACTAGCGATTTGAATGCTATTTTAAAGTCGGAAATAGCCGCACTTTTGGCTGAAAATAATACCACCGATGCCGTAGAATTTACGGTGCCCGAAGGTAAAAAACCATACGTAATAATGGTGGTTGGTGTTAATGGTGTGGGTAAAACCACTACGATAGGTAAATTGGCTTATCAATTTAAAAAAGCAGGTAAAAAAGTACTGCTGGGTGCAGCAGATACCTTTAGGGCTGCCGCAGTTGATCAGATAGAAATATGGAGCAAACGCGTGGATGTAGATTTAATACATCAGGGCATGGGTGCCGACCCTGCATCGGTTGCTTTTGATGCGGTTACGGCAGGCACCGCCAGAAATGCAGATGTGGTAATTATTGATACGGCAGGTAGGCTGCACAACAAAATAAATTTAATGAACGAGCTCACCAAAATAAAAAAGGTGATGCAAAAGGTGGTGCCCGATGCGCCACATGAAATATTGCTGGTACTTGATGCCTCAACCGGACAAAATGCTATTGAACAATGCAAACAATTTACTGCGGCAACTGAAGTAAATGCATTGGCATTGACTAAATTGGATGGTACTGCTAAAGGTGGCGTGGTGATTGGCATTTCCGATGAATTTAAAATTCCGGTGAAGTACATTGGAGTTGGAGAAAAAATAGATGACTTACAGGTCTTTAATAAGGTGGAGTTTGTAGATTCATTGTTTTCGAATTAACAAACCTATAACTGATTGAAACATATTCCCTTTACTTGCTTCAGCTGATATGGCATTGCTTACATTCAAAGATTTAACACTCAACACATTTTTACAGCGGGCCTTGGACGAAATGGGTTACATCAACCCAACCACCATACAGGCCAAAGGGTACCCGGTAATGATGTCGGGACGCGATGTGGTAGGTATTGCACAAACCGGCACGGGAAAAACGATTGCTTATTTGTTGCCAACATTAATGCAATGGAAGTTTAACAAAGATAAAACACCACAAATATTGGTGATGGTTCCTACGCGTGAATTGGTGCAACAGGTAGTTGAAGAAGTGAAGCAACTTACCAAATATATGAGTGTAGATGTTATTGGGGTGTACGGTGGAACCAATATTAATACACAAAAACAATTGGTGCATCAGGGTATGGATGTATTGGTAGCTACACCGGGCCGTTTGCTCGACTTGGCGTTAACGGGTGTGTTAAACTTAAAATCAATTAAAAAGCTGGTGATTGATGAGGTGGATGAAATGCTCAATTTGGGCTTTAGACCACAGCTGGGTAGGGTATTGGATTTAATGGCTACAAAGCGACAAAACCTCATGTTTTCGGCCACGATAACCGAAGAGGTGGAGGCATTTATTCACTTGCATTTTAATGATCCGGTTAAAATTGAGGCAGCGCCAACGGGTACCCCTCTTGAAAGTATTGAACAATACGCCTTTGCAGTACCTAACTTTCATACAAAATTAAATTTGTTGCGCTTGTTGTTGCAAATAAATGATGAGATGCGCAAAGTTCTTGTGTTTGTTTCCACAATTAATTTGGCCGATCAGCTGTATGAGCTCATGCATCACGACTTTGAAAATGAGGTGGGTATTATTCACTCCAAGAAGTCGCAATTGAGTAGGTTTGAAGCGGTAAAGCTATTTAAGGCAGGAACATACAGAATGTTAATTGCAAGTGATTTGGTGGCACGCGGTATAGATATTGCTGAGGTAAGCCATGTGATTAATTTTGATATGCCGGGTGTGCCCGAAAATTATATGCATAGAATTGGTAGAACAGGCCGTGCCGACAAGCAAGGACAAGCTATTGCTTTTATTACCCCAAAGGATGCAGAGGCCGTGGAGCAAATTGAAAACCTGATGCATAAAAAAATTACCTTGCAAGCTTTACCCGAGGGCCTTGTCATTTCAAACGAATTGATTAAAGAGGAAATGCCTGTGGTGCGCATGCGCAATACCTTAGGCAAGCTTCCCAAAAAGATAGAGTCGGGTCCGGCATTTCATGAAAAAAGTTTGAAAAATCAAAAAACCAATCAAAAGATTTCGCGTGCCGATGCGCACCGTGCCAAGTATGGCAAACCCAAAAGCTTGAGAGGAAAAAAGAGAAGGTAAGGGCTATTTTTTTTCGGGTTAAACATAAATTTTTTTTCACGAATCAAAATCATAACTTTGATAGCTTACACTATTGCCTATGACCTCCAAAAAAAATTTTACTGTATATAAATCTTCCGCAGGTTCAGGAAAAACATACACCCTTGTGCGTGAGTACTTATCACTTGCGCTTAAATACAAGCATGCCGATGATTTGAAGCATATCTTAGCGATTACCTTCACCAACAAAGCAGCAGCAGAAATGAAAGAGCGTATTGTAAGTATGCTGCATGCTTTTAGCACCGGTAATTTATCGGGAAGCGCTGCACAAATGTTTGCCGATATTCAATCGGTAAATCAAGTAAGTGCTGCTGAACTGCAATCAAAGGCACAGGCATCGCTGAATTATATCCTGCATCATTACAGTGATTTCGCGGTGAGCACCATCGATAAATTCAATCATAAAATAATCAGGTCGTTTGCCTTTGACTTAAAGTTACCGGTTAATTTTGATCTTGAAACCGATATTAATGGCGTGCTACAAGAAGCTGTAGATGAGCTTTTGGCGCAAAGTGGAAAAAATGAAAAGCTAACCAAAGTGCTCATCACCTATATTGAAGATTTATTGGAGGATGAAAAAAGTTGGAACATTAGCAAAGAATTGATGCAATTTGGGAAGCAATTATTTAACGAAGACATTGCCAAAAAAATTGATGCTTTAAAATCTCTCGACCTCGAAACTTTTTTGCAGATCAATAAAAAAATCAACGCTTATAACGAAAGCTATAAGCAAGGAATGATGGCACTGGGCAAAGATGGTCTTGATTTAATTAAGGCGAATAGCATTGAGCACAGTGAATTGGCCGGTGGTGAAAGATCGGGAATTGGGAAGTTTTTTACATACTTGCATGAATTCAGAGTTGACAAATTAAATGCAAGCGACTCGGTGAGAAAAAGTTTCTCGAACAAGAAATTTGGAGCACAAAGGAAGATGCCTGCTGCAAAAATTCAGTTGATTGATAGTTTGGCTCCCGATTTCACGGCTATTTTTAACCAATATGAAAATCTATTTGATGCCAATCATGAAAGGTTTTTAATCTATCGATTAATTAAAAGCAACCTATTTTCTGTGGCTGTATTGAATGAGTTAGAGAAGATTGTGGTTGAACAAAAAGAGCGTAAAAATATTTTATTTATCAGCGAGTTTAACAAGATTATTTCTGATGCCATTGCTAATGAGCCCGCTCCTTATATCTATGAAAAATTGGGAGAGCGCTATCGTCATTTTTTAATTGATGAATTTCAAGACACCTCAGTGATGCAGTGGCGCAACCTGTTGCCACTGGTACACAACTCACTCTCACAAGGATTTTTTAATATGATTGTGGGCGATACCAAACAGTCGATTTATCGCTGGAGAAACGGTGAAGTTGAACAATTTGCCTCATTACCGGAAGTATTTTCAACAGAGGAAAAATCGCTTACCTTGCTCGAGCAAGAAGAGTCATTGGTTCACAACTATGACTACAAAAATTTAGCATTCAATTTCAGGAGCAAGGAAAACATCATTCGTTTTAACAACGATTTTTTTCAACACCTAAGTGTGTCAGGCAAGTTTAATTTTAGTAGAATTTATAGCGACTCGGTGCAGCTTGTGGCAGATGATAAAGATGGTGGTTCGGTTCACATAGGCATCTTTGATGATGATAAAAGCTTATTACATGATTGGATGCTTGATCGTGTGTTTGATATTGTGCAGCTTTGCCTGAAAAAAAATTACAGCAGAAAAGATATTGCCATTATTACACGATCTAATCATGATGGAGCCGCTATTGCTGCATTTTTAATGGACAAACAAGTAGATGTTATCTCAAAAGAATCATTGTTGCTTGGCAGCAGTGCCGAAGTTCGTTTTATTATTGAGCTCATCCGATTTATCGATAATCCATCTAATCAGGTAAGTATTGCAGCTATCAGGTACTATTTGATACAACATTTAAATTACGCAGCTACCGATGCCCATGAACAAAATCATGCGGCTGCTTTGCTCGAGTTCCTAAAGACCAATCATACTGATTTTTACATAGACTACTTCAGGAGTTTACCACTTTTTGAATTGTGTACTGAACTATCGGTGCAGTTTGGCTTAAGCAAAACGCCTAATGTTTATCTCAAATTTTTCCTTGATCACATCTTTGCATTTGGACAGCATCACAGCGCTCCTGCCGACTTGCTCGTTTGGTGGGAAAATAAAGGTCAAAATTTATCCATTATTGTACCCGATGGTGTTGATGCTGTAAATGTGATGACCATTCATAAATCAAAAGGGCTTCAATTTCCTATTGTGATTTTGCCTTATGCTGATTTACATATTAAAAACAGTGGTATCAAACATTGGTGTGGCATCAATGAGCCCGCCTTTCCGGAGCTTAAATTTGCTTTGCTCAATCATGGCACTGCCATGGAATCAACACCTTACGCAGCGGTGTATCAAAAAGAGGCAGAGAAAATTATGCTTGATCAATTAAACATGTTGTATGTTGCGTTTACCAGACCCGAAGATCATTTGTTTGTATTATCAGGCAATCGTCAAAACAGCATGCATACCCACATAGCAGGTTATATTGAAAAGAGCAATATGCCGTTGATTGAATTGGCAGGACAT
>JALRAS010000126.1 GCA_023262495.1 Bacteroidia bacterium
GCGTCTCCAAACTTTATATGACTTTTTTGCCCAGTACGAAAAACATCCTCAATAGCGACTTCACCTGCTGCTTTACTTTTCCCATAGACACTTAGGGGGTTGCGAATATCAGTCTCTTCATAAGGACTATTTTTAGTGCCATCAAAAACATAATCTGTAGAGTAATGCAAAAAAGTTGCGCCCAGCTTTGCTGCGGAACAAGCCATTATCGCAGGGGCCTTTGCATTAATCGCATATGCTGAATGTTCTTCAGTTTCTGCTAGATCTACAGCCGTATAAGCGGCAGCGTTAATTATTAAATGAGGCTTATAGCTCTTTAGCACCTCTTGGATTTCTGTTGGGTTTTCTAAGTTGCAATCTAAACGTCCAAAATAATGAATACAGTGCAACTCTCCCATTTTCTTGGCGTCAAAAAATGACTTAAAAGCTCGGCCTAACTGACCATCTCTTCCGAATACAAGGATATTCATCTGAGCAATATATTTTGACTATTCTTGGCCATAATGCTTCTTTTGCCAATCGCGATATGTACCGCTGAGTACATTTTCAACCCATCTTGAGTTATCTAGATACCATTGCACAGTTTTTTTAATAGGGCATAGTAGGGGCGGGGGCATCAGCATTATCAAGGCCGCAGAAGATGCGCGTGTTAAAAAGGTAATCACCTGGGCATCGGTGGCCGACTTCGAAAGTAGATTCATGGTTGACGGATTTCTTGAATGGAAAAAAAATGGCATTACGTACATTCCCAATGCTCGCACCAATCAACAAATGCCCCTTCATTATCAGTTTTACGAAGACTTTGATCAAAATAGGGAGCGCCTTTACATTAGGAAAGCAGCCAAAAAATTGGATAAACCATTGCTTGTGATACATGGAACCGCTGATGATACCGTTTCGGTAAATGAAGCCAATGCCCTGCATCAGTGGGCCAAGGGGTCGCGGCTTTGTTTACTGCAAGATGCTGATCATACCTTTAATGCAGTTCACCCTTATCAAGATATTGAATTGAATAAACACATCATTAAAAAACTTCAGGTTTGCTTGTCGTTCCTCAATGATGATGATCAACATTGAAATAATCTGGCATAAAGGGTACATTGGGTAATAAAAAATACCTATGGTTATCGAATAAAATTTAATTTTGCATTCCCGAAAAAATCAAATACCATGTTCGAAAGTTTAAGTGATAAGTTTGACAGAGCGTTTAAAATACTAAAAGGTCACGGACAAATTACCGAAATCAATGTTGCCGAAACACTCAAAGAAGTGCGTAAGGCGCTATTGGATGCTGATGTTAATTTTAAAATTGCAAAACAATTTACCGAAACTGTAAAGGAAAAAGCACTAGGAGCCAATGTGCTTACAGCCCTCTCTCCTGGGCAGTTGATGATTAAAATTGTGCACGATGAGCTGGCAGCGCTTATGGGTGGCAGCATGCAAGAGTTAAACCTCAAAAATAATCCCTCCATTGTTTTAATGAGTGGATTGCAAGGGTCGGGTAAAACCACCTTTTCGGGGAAGCTAGCTAACTATTTGAAAAACAAAAAAGGCAAGCGACCATTGCTCGTTGCCTGTGATGTTTATCGTCCTGCTGCGATAAACCAGCTAAAGGTGCTTGGCGAACAATTAGGAATTCCCGTATTTGCCGATATTGACAACACCAATCCTGTGGACATTGCCACAAAGGCCATCAAGCATGCCAAGGAAAACGGCAATACGGTGGTGATCATCGATACTGCCGGACGTTTGGCTGTAGACGAGGCAATGATGAATGAGATTGAGGCAGTAAAGAATGCGGTTACCCCCGATGAAATTCTTTTTGTGGTTGACTCAATGACAGGTCAAGATGCGGTGAATACAGCTAAAGCATTTAACGACAGGTTGAACTTTGATGGCGTAGTGCTGACAAAATTAGATGGTGATACCCGCGGTGGTGCTGCGCTATCTATCAGATACACCGTTGATAAGCCTATTAAGTTTGTAGGTACAGGTGAGAAAATGGAAGCCCTAGATATTTTTTATCCTGAAAGGATGGCCGACAGGATATTGGGCATGGGCGATGTGGTGAGCTTGGTGGAACGTGCACAAGAGCAGTTTAATATTGAAGAAGCAAGAAAGCTTCAAAAGAAAATTGCTAAAAATCAATTCAATTTCAACGATTTCTTGGGGCAGTTGCAACAGATTAAAAAAATGGGTAACCTCAAAGATTTGGTTGGGATGATACCCGGCATTGGCAAAGCCATGAAGGATGTTGATATTAACGATGATGCTTTTAAAGGAATTGAGGCCATTATTTATTCGATGACGCCTGAGGAAAGAGAAAATCCTGACATGATTAATGGCTCACGCAGACTGCGCATTGCCAAAGGTAGTGGCACCAATATTCAGGAAGTAAATAAACTGATCAAGCAATTTGACGACACCAGAAAAATGATGAAAATGATGGGTAACAAGGAACAAATGGCCAAGTTAATGCGCAGCATGCCGCAGCAGAGGAGATAGGTTTGAAGTACTCGAAAGCGGTTTATTAATCGATCAGCACTTGACAACAATTTGATTGCCAAATTTGAGTAGTTATGATTTGGTTTAGCATGATCTTGCGCATTGCACAACAGGAAGCGTTTGATCTACAGATTGTCTCTAGATCAGAAAAAAATAATTTTACCCAAATGCACTAATTTCTTTAAGACAATTACATCCTGGGTTTCCAAGGTATTTCATTTACTTGTAAAGAATGACCAAGGAAACGTGCTAATACAAACAAATAATCGCTCAAACGATTTAAATATTTGATAACAATTTCATTCACAAACTCGTTTTCATTGAGATGAATCACATGTCTTTCGGCCCTGCGACATACGCAACGCGCAATATGGCAGTTGCTCACCGTTACATGTCCACCGGGTAAAATAAAGAATCGCATTTCGGGCAACACCTCGTTCATGCTATCGATTTGTTTTTCTAAAAATTCAACATCGTTTTCTAACAAATCTGGTATTTTCATTTTGCTTTTATCGGGTTCAGAGGCCAAGTTTGAACCTATGGTAAACAATCTGTCTTGTATTTCGCGTAGCGCAACAACAGTATCTTGATGCCTTACTTGGTCGGCTATTAAACCAATCCATGAGTTGAGTTCATCTACTGTTCCATAGGCCTCGATACGGATATGATTCTTGGGCACACGCGAGCCACCTATGAGTGAGGTTAAACCTTTGTCGCCAGTTTTAGTATAAATCTTCATTGTTGAGTTTTAAGGTAAACAAACATCATGTTAAAAAGTTATTGCATTGCCTGAAATTTATCAGAACATCATTTGCTTTCTCTAATAGGTTGTTTTTTAAATGGTGCAAAGTGGTAGGTAAATCCCAGTCCAAAGGTGATAAAACTATTTCGATTGCTAATGTCTTCTTTTCCTGTGTTGTTATTGACGGTATCGAAATAGTAAGGAAATGGGTCAAAACTGTATTGTTGTAAATGATAGCCAACATTGAAACCAAACGAAAGGTGTTCATCGCTATAAAAACTGATGGAACTGCTGATGGCGAATTCGTTGAATTGCTGCGTTAGCTGTGGTTCTTGTGCAACAGTGTCGGGAACAAGCGAGCGGCTGAACCTTCCGAATGAACGTCTGTAGGAAAAATCTGCTCGCCAAAAAAAATTACCCCCATTGAAGTACTCATAGCCAATAGCAGCGTAGGGCGATAGTATATGATGCTTTACTTCGAGCACTCCTAAGTTGAAGTTTTTACTATTGGCTGTTTTGTTCTGCAGGTAATTAAATCCTGCTGTTGCGTATACTCCAAATGGCGTGTGTGCATTAAAGGCAGGGTTTACGGACATCACACCTGAAAAGGTATTTCGGTAGGCCCTGCTACCTGTAACCACAGGAATACTGAAATCGGTTTTGAAACTATATTTATACACGGGTATTTGCGCATTGGATGTATTCACCAATGCAAGCAGGATGATGGCAATATAGCAAAACAATATTGCGGACTTGCCGTACATGTATTTTTCTGGTTAAGAGTTGCCTTTATCAAATTCTTCCATGAGCGATGCCGAGATGCCGGTACTCGAATAGCCTCCATCATGATATAAATTTTGCATGGTTACCATTTTGGTTAAATCGCTAAAGAGTGTGATGCAATAATCTGCACAGGCCTCGGCACTTGCATTTCCGAGTGGCGATTGCTTATCGGCAAAATTGTAAAACGACTCAAAACCTTTGATTCCGGTACCCGCAGTAGTTTTTGTAGGCGACTGAGAAACAGAGTTGATACGTACTTTGTTTTTTATGCCATAGTGATATCCGAAAGTGCGGCAGATAGATTCGAGCATGGCTTTGATGTCGGCCATGTCTGTGTAAAAAGGATATGCCCTTTGTGCTGCAATGTATGATAGCGCCACCACTGAACCCCAATCGTTGATGGCATCCATTTTGTATGCTACACTAAGCATTTTGTGCAACGACATAGCACTCACATCAATTCCTTTGCTGAAGTAATCATAATTGGATTCGGGGTAAGGCACATTTTTTCTGATGTTGACAGACATACCAATGGAGTGCAAAACAAAATCAATTTTACCACCTAGAATTTCCATCGATTTTCCATATAAATTTTCGATATCACTAATAGAGGTGGCGTCAGCAGGCACAATGCTGGCATTGCATTTTTCGGCAAGTTTATTTATTTCTCCCATGCGCATGGCAATGGGGGCATTGGTTAGCGTAAATGTAGCACCTTGTTCAAAGGCCCTTTCAGCCACTTTCCAAGCGATTGAATTGCTGTCGAGTGCACCGGTAATGATGCCTCTTTTTCCTTTTAATAATTGATGACTCATAATGGGTTGTTTCTAATATCTGATGAGCACCAAAAGTAATAAGATTTTTGATATCAATTGATTTATTTTAATGTCCCCGCAAACGATGCGCTCGCTCGTGTCTCGCGAGTGAGGATACCATTTGGCCTCCGGCCTGTGAGTTGAGATTGATTTGAATATTGAACAAGTAACAAGGAATGTTGAAATTGAATAATGAACAAGGAACAAGGAATGTTGAAATTGAATGATGAAAGTACTATATGTCCATCGTTTGTGTCCCTGCAAACGATGCTCTCGCTCGTGTCTCGCGAGTGAGGATGCCAGTTGGCCTCCGGCCTGTGAGTTGAGTTTGATTTGAATAATGAATAAGGAATAAGGAATGCTGAAATTGAATAATGAACAAGGAACAAGGAATGTTGAAGTTGAATGATGAACAAGGAATAAGGAATGCTGAAATTAAATAATGAACAAGGAACAAGGAATGCTGAAATTGAATGATGTACAAGGAACAAGGAATGATAAAGTTGAATGATGAAGTTTTTATTGCGCAAGGGACAGCAGCGGCATCCTCCCAATGAAATTTTGTAGTTGCGCTTTTTGTTTCCCAAGATTTATTAAAATTCCATTGGGAGATATAGCGGATGGCCCGACCCTTAATTTTTATTAAGCATACCTGAGGAACACAACCGCCCTAATATGGAATTGAAGGGATAAAACAATTGCAGAAAAATTAAGGGTTGCGCCCTCATTATTGTTATGAAAAGTGCTTTACATAGGTATTACTGATCGAGCCAGCGTTTGAAGTCGTTTACCCTTTCGCGGCTTACAATGCAATCATCATTGTATGTTTGTTTGAGTTTGATTTTTAGTCGGCCATTAAAGTAGGTTTGCACTTGATTGATTTGTTCAATATTTACAATCATTTTTCTGTTGATTCTAAAAAACATTTCATCGCTCACAATTAATTCGAGCGCATCCATGGTGTAGTCAATAGGAAAACGTTTGCCCTCTTTATTTACCAGCATAACCACGCCCTCCTCGGCAATAAAAAAAGCAATATCTTCGGTTTTAATACTGCTGATAGTTTCACCCATTTTTACAATAAAACGTGTTTTGTGCACTCTACTTATAATCTCTGAGGCATGTTGGTGTTTTGCGTGCAACGAGTGATTGGGACTGTGATGGGTTTTAAATTTATTGATTGCATTTTTTACATCGCTTATGCCAATAGGTTTCAATAAGTAATCAATACTATTCACTTTAAAAGCTTTTATAGCATACTCATCGTATGCAGTTGTAAAAATGATTGGCTGTTTCACTTCAACCTGTTGGAATATATCAAAGCTGATGCCATCGGCAAGATGCACATCTAAAAAAATGATATCGATTGCAGGAATTGTTTTAAGATAATCAACCGTATCTTTTACAGTGTCGAGTATATTGATGACATTTATTTCAGGTGCAGTTTTATGCAACAATGTTTTTAAGTGTTGGGCAGACAATGCCTCATCTTCAACAATAAGTGCATTCATAATTAAGTGAGTAAAGGTATTTCAACTGTATACTTAGTATCGCTTTTTTTTACTGACACAGTAAGTTCTGTATAATGCCTATATCTTTTTTTGATATTTTGCAAGCCAAGTTTTGTACCATTTTCGGTATGTGTTCTCAACTGTAAATTATTGGTAACTGTTAGGTAATTGACTTTACCGGTATGAATATGAACTTGCAATGGTTTGCTTGACGACACTTCATTGTGCTTAATTGTATTTTCTACCAGCAACTCGAGTGCCATGGGTGGCAATTTAGCTGTGTGATATTTTTTATCGATATCAATATTAAACTGAATATTTTTTCCGAATCTGATTTCAAGCAAATAAATATATGATTTGATGAATTCTAATTCATCATTGAGCTCGGTGAGTTCTTTACTATTGCATTCTAGTGCATAACGATAAACTTTTGCAAACTGATTAATGAACTCTACTGCTTTGTCTTGATCGATATATACCAAAGAGGAAAGCACACTTAAATTGTTGAATAAAAAGTGTGGATTAATTTGTCCCTTTAGTACTTCAAGTTGTGCTTCGATACTTTCTTGTTTGTATCTTTCTACTTCTATCAAGGAGGCCTTCCATTCCTTAAAAAATTGAGTGCCAAATTCAACAGTGAGCAAAAGCAGCGATACAAGCGATCCGATAATGAGGGAAATGCCAAGGAATTTTTTTTGTGTATCGGAAGCCACTTCACAAAAGAGCATATCATATGACTTCATTCCCAAGTAAATTAAACTTGTAGTGTAAATGATATTGCTGCTTACTTGTAGTACAATGCGTAAAAATGGTTTACTTGTCCAAGGGAATTTTTTGGCGAACTGTCTGTCAAGAAATAAATTACCTTCCCAAATTAACACCGTGAGCGCAATGGACAGGAAAATGCTGTACTTCTGAGCGGTGTTGTTGATGTTAATAGGGCTTGTAATTTCAACCAAGGTAAAAATGATTACACCTACAATAATCATGTAGGTGAATCGTGATGAAAATATTTTTGATAGTGCGCTTTTCATGTTGTACAAAGGTGCTTAATTTTATGACTTTTGCAAAGATCAAAAAGTGAATCTGACATATGGGATTGGCAGTAAACCGGTTTGATATTGGGTTGAAATGGTGTTATTAACTGCATTGTACCCTTGCTGAAATATATTTTTTCTGTTGGTAATAATCTGGATATCGATACCTGATTCAAGGGTGCTTTTCTTGAAATCTTTTTTGTAGGTCAATTTAAAATCGGTTCTGAAAAAGGCCGATTGACGATCGGAGAAAGCCAATGATTCATTAAATACTGCTGCACCTGCTAGGCGCGACAATTCTAAATCGAGAGGAGTAAGGTAACGGCCGCCAATTAATGTTGCTTTGATATTAAGTGCTATGCTGCTTCCTTTTTTACCAATTTGAAATTCTTTACCGGCAAGCACGTTACCAGCATATTTGGTGTTGAATGCAGTATTTCTCTCAATGCCATCGCTGCCTTTGTATTTTGAATCAAACACAGATCCGGTAATTAGGAAGTAAAACCCTTTGTTTAAATATCTTTCAAAAGTAAGTTCAGCGCCATAGTTGGTTCCTGTTCCCTTGTTTACTAAATTGGTAACATCTGATGGGGCAAAGCTTAAGCCATCGTTGAGTGAAGAGTAGGAGGAGCGGTAGCTGTTTACAGGCACCTGACTCAATTGCTGATAATATCCTTCAATTTTAACCCGCACAAATTCACTTAGGTTAATATCATATCCTAACACATAATGCTGGCTTTTGGTAAAACCCATGTCTTTATTGGTAAGCAGCACATCATCGTTAACTTGTGTTTGCACAAAGTAATTGTAAATGTTTTGAATCTGATGATGTATGCCATATCCAACATTGATGGATGATCTACCATT
>JALRAS010000127.1 GCA_023262495.1 Bacteroidia bacterium
AAAATGCTGCGCCATTTTATTGATTTCCTGCACCTCCGCATCATTCAATACACGATTGCTTTGGTAAACCCAAACCCTGCTATTGTCCGACATTGATTGTATATCCATGCTGTTAATACTTTTTAATTCCTAACTAGGTCCTGCTTCTTTAGGCCTTGTGTTCACCAAATACATTTCTTAAGGTATCAGCTATTTCACCAAGTGTAGCATACTGCTCGCAGCAATTTAAAATTACCGGCATTAAGTTATTACCATTTTTGGCTGTTTCATCCAGCTGCGCAAGCAGTTGAGTTACTTGCTCATTATTTCTTTCAGATTTGAGTTGCTTTATTTTCTCTATTTGCTGCACCCTAATAGCATCATCAACAGTAAACAAATTATCCATAGGTTTTTCTTCTATTTGATACTTGTTAACACCAACAATAATTTTTTCGCCCGATTGAATATCACGTTGATACTTGTATGAGGAGCGGGCAATTTCATCCTGCATGTATCCTTGCTCAATAGCTTCAACAGCACCACCCATCGCATCAATCTTATTGATGTATTGCCATGCCATCTCCTCAATTTCGTTGGTAAGCGCCTCCACAAAGTAGGAGCCCGCTAAAGGATCAACGGTATCTGCCACACCACTTTCTAACGCAATAATTTGTTGTGTACGCAAAGCTATTCGTGCAGCTTCCTCTGTAGGTAGGGCAAGTGCCTCATCAAATCCATTCGTATGCAATGATTGCGTACCGCCTAGCACAGCACTCAGGGCCTGCGTTGTAACTCTTATGATATTATTTTGTGGCTGCTGTGCGGTAAGTGTCGATCCACCGGTTTGGGTATGAAACCTAAGCATCATTGCTCTTTCATCTTTAGCACCCAAGCCCTTGGTAATTTTTGCCCACATTCTTCTTGCTGCCCTGAATTTCGCCACTTCCTCAAATAAATTGTTGTGCGCATTAAAGAAAAAAGAAAGGCGCTTCGCAAATACATCAATATTTAACCCCTTAGCCATGGCTGCCTCCACATATGCTTTACCATTGGCCAGCGTAAAAGCCAACTCCTGCGCAGCATTGGCACCTGCCTCTCTAATATGATAACCACTAATAGAAATGGTGTTCCACTTTGGCACCTCCTTGCTGCAGTATTCAAAAATATCGGTAATAATTCGCATGCTGGGCTTGGGCGGATAAATGTATGTCCCCCTTGCTGCATATTCTTTTAAAATGTCGTTCTGAATGGTTCCTGATATTTTTGAAATATCAGCACCTTGCTTTTTTGCCAGGGCCACATACATAGCCAATAAGGTAGAGGCAGTAGCATTAATGGTCATACTCGTAGTCACCTGCTCTAGCTGTATCCCTTTAAACAAAATCTCCATATCGCGCAAGGAGTCGATAGCCACACCGGCCTTACCAACTTCACCATCGGCAAACTCATGATCAGAGTCATATCCAATTTGGGTTGGTAAATCAAACGCCACAGACAATCCTGTCGTGCCATTTTTAAGCAAGTAATGATACCTTTCATTTGAAGCTTCAGCCGTGCTAAATCCGGCATACTGCCGCATCGTCCATAACTTTGAACGGTACATATCATCCTGCACCCCTCGCGTAAAAGGGAATTTGCCGGGTGCTTCATCTGCCACCTCTATTTTAGGATAACTTGCTTTTATCTCAATTTCACTATCGGTAGTGAATCGCTCTTTACGTTGCTGATAGCTTGTTTTACTCACAAAAAATTATTTTTAAAATGTTTGTTTTGCCTCCAATTTAAGTTGCTCAAGCGCAATGTCTGTTGGCAGTTTTTCAACTTTAGTCACCAAATCAAAAAGCACATTTACAAGGTCAAGCCCCGCAGCATCGTCCGATACTTTGGTAGAAGCAATGTTAATGGCTCTGATTGTTTCCTCCTTAGCCGTTTTAATTGAGTTCCAAGTTTGTTGCGTAATGTAAACCTGTTGCGATAAATTGTGGTCATACTCATTTCTAATTGTTTTAACCAATTCGCTTTGCAGCAGGCGAGCGCTCATGCCACTTTTATGCACCCTGCTCACCAATTGGGTAATCGATATTCTTTCTAAAAATAGCACCATCCTTTCATAGGCCTGTAATCTAATAGGAGTGATGGTTTGTTGATTTTGCATCCTCAAATCCATCATCTTGTTTTTGTATTCCCTGTCTAAAAATGCTTTTATGATAAAGTAAGCAGCCAAAAACGTGACCACCGAAGGCAACACGTATTTAAAAATATCCAATATATCTTCCATAGTACTAATTATTAATGACACAAATATCAATAAAATATTTGTCTGTTGGCAATATTCTTAGCGAATAAATGCGGCCCATAAAAAACTTACACCAATGTGAACTAAATAAAATATCAAAAAAATAAAATCTTACATCGTTATTAAATCATCATCCCAATTCTTATCAGTTATCAAGCATATAGCCCATAAAACCAATATTTTTACATCATTATTGCTCAATATTAATGCGTTAATCAAAAAAAAATTGTTGGGCGTTTCCTCCCTCTGAAAAAGAGGGAGGCCGGGCTTTCCGCGCTACACGGTAGCTTGCTCCAATCCCTAACGCGAGCGCTAAAAAAAATCAGGTGTCAGGTGCGCTAAAAAACTTAAAACAATAATCGAAGTCTACCCAGTTTAGATAACAACCGCTTGTTTCTCCATCAATCCAATTGCACCAAAATTACTTTCATTCACTACCCCCCGTTCATAATTTTACCAAATATAACAACCGCAAATTTTAATATTTCCGTAAACACCTTACATTTGCCCTCTTTAATACCTTTATGTCAATAGAAAAATTAGCCGCTAGGCTCAGTAAAATAAGTGAATCCCAAACACTTGCCATGGCGCGCAAAAGTCGCGAGCTGCAAGCTCAAGGAAAAGATGTGATCAGCCTCAGCATTGGTGAACCCGACTACGATACGCCCGATTTTATTAAAGAAGCTGCTAAAAAAGCAATCGACCAAAATTATACACATTACACGCCTGTAGCCGGCTTTCAAGATTTGAGAGTGGCTATTGCTGATAAATTTAAAAGAGACAATCAAATTACTTACACACCCGAACAAATTGTAGTTTCAACCGGTGCAAAGCAATCTATAGCCAATGTCATACTATCACTTGTTGATGAAGGTGATGAGGTGATTGTCCCAATTCCATACTGGGTAAGCTATATCGAGTTAATTAAATTGGCCGATGGGATACCTGTTTATATTTATGCCGGTGTAAATCAAAATTTTAAAATATCTGCAGAGCAACTTGAAGCGGCAATCACCCCTAAAACAAGGATGATTATTTTTTCTACGCCATGCAACCCAAGCGGATCTGTATACAATAAACAAGAGCTTGAAGCATTGGTAAAGGTGCTCGAAAAATATCCCAACATTTATATCGTTTCTGATGAAATTTATGAGCATATCAACTTTGTGGGTAAGCATGAAAGTATGGCTCAATTTCCATCGGTGTACAACAATGTAATCACGGTAAATGGTGTGAGTAAAGGTTTTGCCATGACCGGTTGGAGAATAGGATACATTGGTGCTCCATTATGGATTGCAAAAGCATGCGAAAAAATGCAAGGTCAATTTACCTCCGGTACCTGCTCGGTAGCGCAAAGGGCAGCGCTTGCCGCGGTTGCTGCTGACCCCGCTGTGGTAAAGCCAATGCGCGATGGTTTCCTCAAAAGAAGAGATATGGTGTTGGCGCTCTTGAACGACATACCGGGCATAAAAACCAATGTGCCCGATGGTGCCTTCTATGTGTTCCCCGATATCAGTGCTTATTTTGGTAAATCAGATGGCACTACAACAATCAATAACTCTGCCGATTTGTGTATGTATTTGCTCAATTCAGCCAATCTTGCATTGGTAAGTGGCGATGCGTTTGGTGACGATAACTGTGTGAGATTTTCTTACGCCACATCAGAAGATAAACTTATCGAAGCCATCAAACGCCTCAAAAATGCTTTGTTGCTGCTAAAATAAAAAGTTTGAAGAAAAAAATCACGGAATATAAAAAGGTAATTAAAGCTTTTTCCGGAAAGCGCATCATGATTATTGGCGATGCCATGCTCGATGCTTATTTAACAGGTAAGGTAAACCGTATTTCTCCTGAAGCGCCTGTGCCTGTGCTCGAGGTCAAACAAAAATTATACAAACCCGGAGGAGCAGCCAATGTGGCACTCAATGTGAAGGCACTCGGTGCCGAGCCCTATTTATTTTCGATAACGGGCGTTGATGCGGCAGGCGAGCAATTAAGGTCTATACTCAAAAAGGAAGCAGTAAAAACGGAGCATATCATCAACATCAAGCAACGTGTAACCACGGTAAAAACAAGGGTGCTCAGTCAATCGCATCAACTATTGCGTTTTGATGAGGAGCAAACCGAAGAACTTAAATCAACCGATCAGCAAAAATTACTGCAGCACATCATCACAGGTATCGACAAAATTAAACCGCATGCCATCATCATCGAAGATTATGATAAAGGCATGCTATCAAAAACGATCATAGAGGCCATCATTACCTCCGCAAATAAATACCATATTCCTGTTGCCGTTGATCCTAAGTTCAAAAACTTTTGGCACTATACAAATGTCACACTCTTTAAACCAAATTTAAGAGAGCTCAGTGAAGCTTTGGGGATCAATATCAATGCTACTGACATGTCATCGGTAGCAGAGGGCGACAAAATACTACGATCAAAATTGAAGAACCAAATTGCACTCATCACACTGAGCGAAAAAGGGGTGTATGTAAGCAATCATAAAAATAGTCATCACATTCCGGCTCATGTGCGCAATATTGCCGATGTATCGGGAGCAGGTGACACGGTAATCAGTGTAGCTGCCCTGTGTTTATCTGTTGATGCCAATATTGAAACACTTGCTGCGTTATCTAATTTAGCAGGTGGTTTGGTTTGCGAAAAATGGGGAGTGGTGCCAATTACGCAGCAACAATTGTTGGATGAATGTGTTAAGTAGTGATAGCATTAATAGAACGCAACGTATAGTTGCACATACACAACAACATGGAATTAAATCCGGCCGAGAAGGTTAAACCGTATAAAGAAAATGAATCGGGCAAAAAGCAACAAGTTGCTCAAATGTTCGATAACATTAGTCATCGATATGATTTTTTAAATCATTTTCTTTCACTCGGCATCGATATCAGGTGGCGTAACAAAGCCGTTAGCTTGCTCAAGCCATTTGCCCCAAAAAAGATATTAGATATTGCAACTGGCACCGGTGACTTTGCCATTGCTTGCATGAAATTACAACCCAATAAAATTGTTGGTATCGACATATCAAATGGCATGCTCAGCATGGGCAGAGAAAAATTAAAGAAAAAAGCACTTGCTGAAAAGATTGAATTATTACATGGCGATAGCGAAAAAATTAATTTTAAAGATGCCGAGTTTGACGCAGTAACTGTTGCCTTTGGGGTGCGTAATTTTGAAAATCTCGAAAAAGGGTTGACAGAAATGTGCAGGGTGTTGAAGCCGGGAGGTGCCGCTGCAATTCTTGAATTCAGCAAGCCAAAGATGTTTCCGCTCAAGCAGTTGTATCAATTCTACTTTCTTAAAATTTTGCCCGGCCTAGGAAAAAAAATTTCGGCAGATGCCTCTGCATACACTTATTTACCCGAGTCGGTGCAAGCATTTCCTGATGGCGATGATATGGTTAAAATAATCAAATCATGCGGGTTTCATGAGGTAAAGGTTTATTCCCTTACCGGTGGCATAGCCAGTATTTACCTATCAATTAAACGTTGAAGAAAATAATTTCCATACCAAAACCTTATCAAACTTCTCTATGTTGGGTGGCAATCATCACCTGCTGTTTGCTCGTGCCGATAAATGGCAATGCGCAAAGTCAAACCAAGGATAAAAAGGTGATGAACCTGCAGAACTATGATAACAAAATGCTGCATTTTGGATTTTTATTAGGAATTAATTTGGCTGATTTTAGAATTAAATATAACCCTAACTATTTTGGCGTAGATACCATTTTATCTGTGCAATGTAAGCGTGAGAGCGGTTTTAATTTAGGAATCATTTCAGACTTGCGCTTGGGCGAATACTTCAACATGCGTTTTTTACCTACACTGTCATTCTCGGCCCGAACGCTGCAATATGTAATCGTAGAAAATAATGTGGTGGTGCCGCGCGACAAGCAGGTTGAATCGGTTTTTTTAGATTTTCCTTTACTATTCAAATATAAATCTGAAAGGGCAGGAAATTTCAGAACTTATTTAATTGCCGGGGCTAAATACAGTCTCGATATGGCCTCGCAAAAAGACATCAACAGTACCTTGGTCAATGATATTCTAATTAAAATAGATGAGACCGATATGTTAGCGGTATTTGGTGTTGGTTTCGATATTTACTTAACATACTTCAAATTTTCTCCCGAAATTACGTATTCGTTTGGGTTAAAGAATTTAATTGTGCAAGAGAACAATATCCTTACAAGACCTATCGACAGACTTACTTCCAAAATCATTCAGATTTCCTTTAATTTCGAGTAGTAAAGAGCCTTTTAAAACTATGATCGAAGAAGTTAATGTTGTTGTAAAGCCAAGCGAATGTGCTGATATTGAAAAACTCAAATTGTTGGCAGCAGCGGAAACCAATCGTGATTCAGGTAGTATCAACCACATCGAAATTTTAAAGAGATCGATTGATGCGAGAGGGCGCAGTGTTAAAATCAATCTCAGATTAAAATTGTATATCAACGAAACTCCCGATGAAAAACAAATTTGGGAGCTACATCCCATACAAGCTCGAGAGGTAAAAAACGAAAAAGAAATATATATTGTAGGTGCCGGTCCTGCAGGTTTATTTGCTGCATTGCAAGCAATTGAAAATGGCTGTAAACCAATTATAATTGAGCGTGGAAAGTCGGTGAGAGACCGAAGAAGAGATTTGGCTGCAATCAATAAAAACCACGTGGTAAATTCCGACTCTAACTATTGTTTTGGTGAGGGTGGGGCAGGCACATATAGCGATGGAAAACTATATACACGCTCAGGAAAGCGCGGTAGTATCAATAAGGTATTGCATACCTTTGTGCATCACGGTGCCGATGTGCAAATTTTAATTGATGCACACCCGCATATTGGCACCAATAAGCTTCCTAAAATTATCGAAAACATGAGGGCTGCCATCATTGAGTGTGGCGGAGAAATATTGTTTAACCACCGACTTGAAGATATACATTGGAGCAATCATCAACTCAACGGAATCAGTATTTGCAGCGTTGAAACAGGGAGCATAACGCAACTCAAAACAGATAAGTTAATTCTTGCTACAGGCCATTCAGCACGCGATATATATCGCTTGTTGGATAAAAAGAAAATCACCATCGAAGCAAAGCCTTTTGCCCTTGGTGTGCGTGTTGAACATCCACAATCCCTCATCGACAGTATTCAATATCACTGCGCGGTTAATGAGGTAATGGATACGAGAAGATATCTTCCGGCTGCCAGTTATAGTTTGGTAGAACAGGTTAATCACCGAGGTGTTTACTCATTTTGTATGTGCCCCGGTGGTATAATAGCGCCTTGTGCCACAGCACCCGGTGAGATTGTAACCAATGGGTGGTCGCCTTCAAAAAGAAACAATCCTTTCGCCAATTCTGGCATTGTAGTAGAAGTTAATGAAATAGATTTTAAACCATATCAAAACTTCCATGCATTGGCAGGTATGCAATTTCAGGCAGCTGTTGAACAAAATGCTTGGCAGCATGGAGGCATGACACAAACTGCTCCGGCTCAACGATTGGTTGATTTTGTAAATAAAACGATATCGTCAGATTTGCCAACATGCAGCTATCAGCCGGGTGTGGCGTTCGAGGCGAAGGCCGATCCCGACGATCGGAACCGTCTCCTCCTCTTCGGCCTCGCTGTTGCCGATAGGCTCAGATTAGCTTTTGGCATGTTCGGAAAAAAAATGAAGGGATACCTAACAAATGAAGCAATTGTTGTTGGTGTTGAAAGCCGCACGAGCACTCCTGTTCGTATTCCAAGGCATAACGATACGCTTTGTCATATTACAGTGAACGGATTATATCCATGCGGAGAAGGCGCAGGATATGCCGGTGGAATCGTTTCTGCGGCCATGGATGGTATCAAGTGTGCCAATGCTGCATGTGGTTAAATGATTGCACA
>JALRAS010000128.1 GCA_023262495.1 Bacteroidia bacterium
AAATTGGAATACCAAAACCCTCGTATAATGATGGATATATGAATGCTTTAGCTTTTTTGTAAATAAGAGGCATCAAGGTATTATTTACGCTCTTCATAAAAACAACACGTTTTTCTAAACCATACCTTTCTACATATGCCCTCACTTCTTTGGAGTAATTGGTATCCTTTCCAACCACTACCAACGTTGCTTTCAGAGATTTGTCCAACTCGTGAATGGCTTTCACCAATGCCGATAAATTTTTTCTTTGTTCAATTGTTCCCACGTATAAAATATACTCATCAGGTAGGTATTTTTCGGGAGAGTGATTATTGGTATCAAAATTAGTGGTGTCAAAAAAACTTTGGTCACAACTTTGATACACTACATGAATTTTATTTTCCGGAACATGGAGTAGCTCAATCAAATCGTTTTTTGTTTGGTGGCTAACAGCCACAATGGCATCTGCCTGTTCACACGCTTTTTTTGTTTTTATCGCATACACCTTTCTATCAGAAGCAGGATAAAATTCAGGATATCTCATAAAAATCAAATCATGAATTGTCACAATCTTCTTTGCCTTCATTAAGTTGCTGTTCAGAGGTAGCTCATTACTCAAGCCATGATATAGGTCAATCCCTAGCGTATTGGCATCTTTGGTAATGCCATAAGAACGCCACCACCCCGTAAACTCACGTGCCCAAAAACCAATAGGATGTGAAACATGTATATTTGATTTTTTCTCTAAAAAGTCCTGTAATTTATAACGACTATCCTCCGTGTTGAAAAGAAAATAATCATCGGCCGGACTTAATTTTACGATACTTTTAATTAAGTTTCGCGAGTAGTTACCCAATCCACTCTTGTTATTGAAAGCCCTTTTGGCGTCATAACCTATTCTCATGATGTGCTAATTTTATGGATGTTAGGCAGGAGTGGTAACAAGGTCTTTTTCAATTTTGAGATGGTCTATAATGAAGTCCTGTCTTTCGGGTGTATTTTTTCCCATGTAAAATTGAAGCATTTCTTCGAGCATTACTGCCTTGGTGATGATCACAGGATCGAGGCGTATATCTTTTCCAATGAAATTTTTAAATTCATCGGGCGATATTTCACCGAGTCCTTTGAATCGTGTTATTTCAGGTTTAGGGCCAAGCTTTTGAATAGCATTAATTCTTTCTTCATCAGAATAACAATAAATAGTTTCCTTTTTATTTCTTACCCTAAAGAGTGGCGTTTGTAAAATATAGAGGTGACCATTTTTTACTAAATCGGGGAAAAACTGAAGGAAAAAAGTGATCAGTAATAATCGAATATGCATTCCGTCAACATCAGCATCGGTAGCCAACACAATGTTGTTGTAGCGCAAATCATCCATCCCATCTTCAATGTTTAGTGCGCTTTGCAGCAGATTAAACTCTTCATTTTCGTACACAATTTTCTTTGTCAATCCAAAACAGTTGAGTGGTTTTCCCTTCAAACTAAATACCGCTTGTGTATTTACATCTCTTGTTTTGGTGATGCTTCCGCTCGCAGAATCTCCCTCGCAAATAAACAGTGTAGTATCAAGAGAACGTTCATCATTGCTGTTAAAGTGTATGCGGCAGTCTCTCAATTTTTTGTTGTGCAAACTTGCTTTTTTGGCTCTTTCACGCGCCAGTTTTCGGATACCCGAAAGCTCTTTTCTTTCTTTTTCGCTTTGAACAATTTTTTGAAGCAGCAGTTCGGCAGTTTCTTGATTTTTATGCAGGTAGTTATCGAGTGCTTCTTTTACAAAGTCATTGATAAACGCCCTGATACTCATGCCATCAGGAGCAATAACCTGTGAGCCCAATTTTGTTTTTGTTTGCGACTCAAATACCGGCTCTTGCACCTTTACGCTAATTGCAGCTACAATAGAGGTTCTCACATCAACGGCCTCAAATTCTTTTTTATAAAATTCGCGAATGGTTTTTACAACTGCCTCTCTAAAAGCTCCCTGATGCGTTCCTCCTTGAGTGGTATGTTGCCCATTCACAAAGGAATAATACTCTTCCCCATACTGTGTGCCATGTGTAAAAGCCACCTCAATATCGTGTCCTTTTAAATGTATGATGGGGTATAAAATATTTCCACTCAAATTTTGTGTAAGCAGGTCGTGCAAGCCATTTTCGGAATAAAATTTATTCCCATTCAGATAGATGGTCAAACCTGTATTGAGGTACACATAATTCCAACACATCTTTTCCACATATTCCATCAAGAAATGGAAATTGCCGAATATTTTTTCATCCGGTGTAAATACAACCTGAGTGCCTCTCCTCAGTGAGCTGTCAACAATTGCTTCATCTTTGACTAAGGTACCTCTTTCGAATTCGGCAGATTTAATTTTTTCGTCACGCACAGAGGAAACTTTGAAGTAGGAAGCAAGCGCGTTAACTGCTTTGGTACCCACCCCATTCAACCCAACCGATTTCTTAAATGCTTCACTATCGTATTTGGCACCGGTATTAATTTTTGATACAACATCTACAACCTTTCCCAATGGAATCCCGCGACCGTAATCACGCACTTTTACCATTTTTTCTTTGATGGTAATTTCAATGGTTTTGCCATAGCCCATTACATACTCATCAATACAATTATCGATGGTCTCTTTGAGTAAGATATAAATACCATCGTCTTGTGAGGAGCCATCACCTAGTTTACCGATGTACATACCCGGCCTTAAGCGAATATGCTCTTTCCAGTCGAGGGTTTTTATACTGTCTTCATTATAATTTGCTTCTGCCATGATTATAATTGTTTTAAAGCATTATCAATTTGATGCCTATACGTTGAATCTAAAATGCATCACATCGCCATCTGCAACCACATATTCTTTACCTTCTACTCTTAACTTTCCATTGTCGCGGCAACCTGACTCAGAGCCATATTTTACAAAATCATCGTAAGCAATTACCTCGGCACGGATGAACCCTTTTTCAAAGTCGGTATGTATCACTCCGGCAGCTTGAGGGGCAGTCATATTTCTGGTAATTGTCCAGGCTCTTACTTCTTTTACGCCTGCAGTAAAATAGGTGTATAAATTGAGTAGTCGATAGGCAGATTTAATGAGCTTGTTTACACCGGGCTCATCTAATCCTATATCTTTTAAAAATGATTGACGGTCCTCATAGCTCTCCAAAGAGGCAATTTCGGCCTCCATAGCCGCTGTAATCATAATTATTTCGGCTTGTTCGTTCTTCACCGCTTCTCTCACTGCATCTACATGTTTGTTTCCTGTTAATACCGATGCCTCATCAACATTACACACATACATTACCGGTTTAGCGGTGAGCAGGTGTATATCAGCAATATACTTTTTATCTTCCTCGGTTACAGGTGCAGAGCGAGCCGCCTGTCCGCTTTCGAGATGTGTTTTGTAAACAGCTAGCACTTCAAAGCATTTTTTTGCGTCCTTGTCGCTGCCTGTTTTGGCCATTTTTTCGGTACGTTGCATTTTCTTTTCTACCGATTCAAGGTCTTTTAAAATCAGCTCGTAATCAATGGTTTCTTTATCTCTAACCGGATTAATTTGACCATCAACATGCACAACATTTGGGTCATCAAAGCAACGGAGCACATGCAATATGGCATCTGTTTCTCTGATGTTTCCTAAGAACTGATTTCCCAATCCTTCGCCTTTGCTAGCTCCTTTCACAAGGCCCGCAATATCCACAATTTCAACGGTTGTGGGCACCACACGTTCCGGCTTTACCAATTTTTCAAGCACACTCAGTCTTTCATCAGGTACAGTAATGACACCAACATTTGGTTCAATGGTGCAAAAAGGAAAGTTAGCTGCCTGTGCTTTCGCATTTGAAAGGCAATTGAACAAGGTTGATTTTCCGACATTTGGCAGGCCTACGATGCCACATTGTAATCCCATAATTTAATTTGTTGTTTTAATTTTAATAATCTGCAAATATATGCTTTTTGAGTGCGTATTAATGTTTAAAATTTGGGGTAATTTCATAGTTTTCAACAATCTTTAAAGTTTATAAACATGCTGCCACCACATAGATTTATACCTTACTTTCGTGCAAAAAAAAATATATGACTACAAATACTTCCCTACAAAATATCTGTACCCAAGTAAGAAGAGACATTGTTAGAATGGTGCACGCAGTAAACTCAGGACATCCAGGAGGATCGCTGGGCTGTACAGAATTTTTGGTTGCCTTGTATTTTGATGTGATGCAACACAACCCTGTACCTTTTGATATGGATGCCAAAGGACAAGATGTGTTTTTTCTGTCAAACGGACATATTTCACCGGTATTCTACAGTGTACTAGCTCGTTCAGGGTATTTTGATGTAGCGGAATTATCCACTTTCAGGAAATTAAATTCGAGACTTCAAGGACACCCTGCTACTCACGAACATTTGCCCGGAGTGAGAATGGCATCGGGCTCATTGGGGCAGGGGATGAGTGTGGCGATTGGTGCAGCACTGTCAAAAAAGTTGAATCACGAAAACAACATAGTATATTCCCTTCACGGAGATGGTGAATTGCAGGAGGGACAAATATGGGAAGCTGCCATGTATGCTGCGGCCAAAAAAGTAGATAACCTTATTTGTACAGTTGATTACAATGGACAACAAATTGATGGTTCTACCGAGCAAGTAATGCCTTTAGGAAGTCTTCAACAAAAGTTTGAGGCATTTGGTTGGCTGGTGCACACTATTGAAAAAGGAAATCAAATCGATCATGTTGTTAGTGGTTTGAAACATGCCAAAACACTAACAGGACAGGGAAAACCTGTACTTATTATCATGCACACCGAAATGGGGTATGGAGTAGACTTTATGATGGGAAGTCATAAATGGCACGGTGTTGCGCCCAATGATGAACAGCTTGCTGTGGCGCTTGCTCAACTGCCACTAACAATTGGCGACTATTAATCAATGGATAACATCAACTTACGATATGGTGACTTTGCCTACTTAAAGGTGAAGGAGATTACCAATTATGGAGCATTTCTCGATACAGGTGGTCCAAAAGATTTGTTATTACCATTTAGCGAACAAGCTAAAAAAGTGGAGCAGGGTAAAGGTTACATCATAGCTGTAATTGTAGATGAACAAACCGAGCGACCAATTGCCACACAGAAATACAGGAAATATTTGAATTCCGACACCTCTTCATTGAAGCCGGGGCAGGAGGTTGACCTATTCATTACCCATTTTACTGCTTTGGGAGCCAACGCCATCATCGATAACGAATTTGAGGGGTTAATTTATGCCAATCAGATTTTTAAAAGACTTAAAATTGGCGATCGATTGAAAGGTTATGTGAAAGAAATACGAGCAAATGGAAAAATTGACTTAGTGACCAAAAAACAAGGTGTGGAGGCCATTGATGATGATGCTCAAGTGATTCTAGATTATCTTAAAACACTTGGAGGGTTTGCCGCAATTGGCGATTTCTCTGAACCCTACATCATCTATCGAGAGCTTGGAATGAGTAAAAAAGCGTTCAAAAAAGCGATAGGCAATTTGTATAAAAACAAACAAATTATGATTGCAGCTGATGGCATAAGATTGCCCAATGAAGCTTAAATCAGTAATAAAATATACTTTGAGCAAGTTTTAACGGCTCATCGCGATAATTTATATCGAACACCGGCATAAATCTCTCTCCCTCTAGTGGGGCCCCAAACCGATGATGTGTCAAAGTAGGGCCCAAATGGATTTTGCCAACCAATAATGGGTTGTATTTGTCTGAAGTCAAAAATGTTCTCACAACCTATATACAAATCAAATTTCTTGAAATAGTAGGTAAATTGTGCATTAACAACTGTGTATGGTTTTGAAAAATCAGGCCGTTGATAGGGAAGGGGATTATTTCGTGTGTCAGGCAATCTTTGCTCACCATAGCGATGCAAATTCATGTCAATTTGATACTTCTCCGAGAGGGGTTTAAAACTCATGGTGTTTAGTAGCTTTTGCCTTGGATTGAAAGGGAGCATCTGTTTTTCATTATTTACCACGCGATACACATCTAGAAAGTTATAGCCAACTTTTACTTCAAATCGCTTGTAGAACTTCAATTGAAGCTCGGTTTGAAAACCATTGCTCACGCTTTTACCATAAAAATTTTGAATGATGGCCAAACTCGGGCTTGTGTCATAGTCAGGAAATATTTGATTTTGAAAATCAGTACGATAATAATCGACACTGACAGAGCCGGAGAGATTTCCCTTTTCAGTTTCAAATTTTTGAGTAAAGTTGAAGCCATAGTTGATGGCCTGCTCCGGCTGAAGATTTTCCTTGAAAACAATATTTCGGGAGCTAACCAAAAGACCAATATTTTCGCTGAATAAATTAACCGTGCGCCAACCGCTTCCTATGTTTGCTCGTAAGATGCTGCCTTCTCTAATCTCATACTTAAGTAAGGTGCGCGGGGTAACCCTCCATCCAAATACATGATGATAATCACTTCTGATACCCGTGATAAGGGTAATTTTATCTTCCAGTAAATGCCAGGTATTTTCAGCAAATGCCCCTCCAATTCTATCGATACGATTGTATTGTCCGTTATAATTGCGAGGTAAGGTAAAATCCGTAAAGCCAACTTCTTCCCTCAACTCTAAAAATCGATAACTCAAACCTGTTTTTAAGTTGTGTTCACCGTAGCTGAGTTCGTATTGCAAGTTGGTGTAAAGGTTATGTTGTTTTGCTCGATAGCTTACTGTGCCAAAATAAGATTGCTGTTGCTGATGATAGGCCGATGCAAATACCACAAAATAATGTTTGTCGTTCAAACGATATCCTGTTTTAGACCAAATCTCAGGTTGCTGTATCTGGACTTTTTGTCCGTATTTCTCGTTGCTGCCTTCATCGGTATTGGGATTAAATGTAGTTTGGCCACCAACACGCGACTCGTTTAAAAACCGCACGCCAATTCTGCTATTCCAACCATATTCATCTTCATTACCCAATTTCCATTTATTGGCAACGAGGTACCTTGTAAGCATAGGAAGGTCGAGAAAATTATCCTTATCGCGATCGATTTTATTGGCGGGTTGAACGGTATGCAAACTTGTTAAATTGCTCCACTTATTTTTTTTAAAAGCATAGTTAAAGTTAGCGTGTTTTTCCATAAAGTTGTTCATGTATACATTCATTAACAAACGTTCTTTCCCATCGGGCTCTTTTGTTTCAACATTGATTTGTCCGCTGATACTCTCAAATCCCTGTAATACACTATTAGCGCCTTTAGAAACATAAATGTTATCAACCAAAGTGCCGGGAATACTGCTTATGCCGTACGTGTATGACAATCCCTGAATCAATGGAAAACCGTCAATCAAAATTTGATTATAAACACCCGACAAGCCCAAAATTCTCAACTCTTTTGAGTTGGTAATTACATTGGTAGTTTGTGGCTGCACCGTTGTTTGGGTTTCGAAACATCCTGCCAAATCGCAGCAAGCAGATTTTTTTAATTCTGTTTGCGTAATTTGTTCAGTCTTGATAGGGTTCAAATCGGAAATGATGATGCCATCTTGTTTGCCCTCTACTACCACTTCATTTAATAGTTTACTGATTGTAAGTTGAAATTCTATATAGGATTGTGTGCTTACTTTAACGGTATCTGAAAGGTAACCAATGTAGGAGGCAACAAGTAAACTGTCATCAATAGATTTATTAATCAAAATAAATGCGCCTGATTGATCTGTGGTATAGGCATCATTTTTACCCAGCCATCTCACAATTGCACCCGACAGTGCTTCTTTGTTGGCGTTATATACTTTTCCTGAAATTTGTTGTGCCATTAAATTACTTGTTGCACAAACAA
>JALRAS010000129.1 GCA_023262495.1 Bacteroidia bacterium
ATGTTGATGACAGAAGAGATCCTCTAAAGGCAACAGAAGCAGCGTGCAGATATTTCAAATATTTGTATGGCATGTTTGGCGATTGGCAAATGGTGCTTGCGGCATACAACTGCGGCCCCGGAACGCTCAGCAAAGCTATCCGAAGAAGCGGAAATAAAAAAACATACTGGGAAATAAGACCATACTTACCGCTAGAAACGCAGGGATACGTCCCCGCATTTATTGCCGTAAATTACTTAATGAATTTCACCAAAGAGCACAACATTTATCCTATTGCTCCCAAGCAAATTTATTTTTATGCCGATACCGTGCACGTAAAACAAACTGTTTCTTTTGAGGCGGTTTCCAAAATTATTGATATTCCTATGGAGGATTTAGTATTTTTAAATCCAGCCTATAAATTGAGGCGTGTGCCCGGATATAGCGATTATCGGCACCTTTATTTGCCTGCGAATAAAACAGGTGCATTTATAAACAACGAAACAGCCATTTACACCTATCGTAAAAATGAAGAGCTAAGCAGAGACAGTTTGATGTTACTTGCCATGCAAACAGCTCCTTGTAAAAAATATCACAAGGTAAAGAAGGGCGAAAACCTTCAAAAAATTGCAGCTAAATATCAATGTAATGTAAGTGACTTAAAGCGTTGGAATAAGCTTAAAGGCAATAGTGTAAAAACAGGAACCAAATTGGTATTAATGATACCGCAAACAAATCCTAAAGCTAATGTAGCATTAGCTAAAAAGCAAGATATCAAACTCAATAATGATACACTTACTGCTGCAAATTCTGATTCTGCTCAATATACTACCAGCACCCCAGAGGCAAGTCCTTCATTGATGCAGGCAAACAATAAAGTGGATAAAAATGCTAAGGTAATTTACCATGTGATTCAAAAGGGAGATACGCTATGGAGTATCAGCAACCGCTACAAGATGGGCTCTGTAGATGAGCTCATGCGCCTAAATAATATGGGTAAAGATTACAAACTTATTCCAGGAAGCAAGTTAAAAGTAGTGGTGGCAAGCAATTAAAAGTATGTGCTAATTGTTTAATGTGCCGATGTTACAATTTAATTTGAAAATTTGAAAACGTAGGGATTTGAAAATCACTCATGATTCCCATACTTTAGTTCTCCTGCAGTAACCTCAATTGGTAGTTTATTTTGGTCGGGTGGGAGCGGACAGGTTGCAAAATCAGTAAAAGCGCATGGTGGATTATACGATTTATTAAAATCTAAAATGACCATGTTTCCTTCCTTGGGTTTCTTGGCATACAAGAAGCGACCGGCACCATATGTTTTAATTCCGTTGGTGTAATCTCCAAATACAATAAACAAATCGTCTGCACCTTCCAAAGTGGCATCCAATGAATAGGATTTACCATTCAATTCAAATTGAAGTGTGCCGCCAAATTCAGTTTCTGTGGTATTTCCAATCACATCATGTATAGGAATAGTTTTTTTATCGGTAGGTGGCACAAAAGTGGCAATGATTTTCCATTTTTCATTGACGGGGAAGCGCTCAATATGTGTGAAGTTTTTTCTGGCATCACTTTCTAAATCGCGCAACCGAACCCCAATGCGTGCGCCTCTTTTGATGATAAACCATCTAAGATTTTTGTGAGCCAAAATGATACTTTGTTCGGCAGTATTTTTATTAAAAATAACTCCTTTGCTAAATAAGGTGTCGTTGCGCTTAACCATTACTCCGGCATTGATAGTCATGCTTACTTCATCATTGTTCAAAATTATTTTTCCAATATCAGCGTCAGCTTTACCAGCCGGAAATACAATTTTATTTTCCTTGTTACTGCCAATTGTGTTTTCACCTTCTTCCAACCAAAACAGACCCGATACGGTGAGCCATCCGTTTTCTTTTTTAAGGTTGGCTTCGCGTTTTTCATGCCAAGTATCAATTTCCTTCTCGTAAATAGATGCTGATGTTTGAGCCTGCGCTGTAAAGGCAATCAACATGGCTAGCATTAAGATTGCAGCTGTTGTTTTTGGATTTAATCGTATCATCTTGCAAACATATTATTTTAACCCGAATAAAACAGTTGAAGTCAATACTTGCCATATTTATAATGCTATTGTACTTCAACAAAATACTTAGTCAAGAAATTACAGGGTGAAAGAAAATGAGAGGTGGTATCCTACTTTATGATGGTTTATCAATCAAAAAAATCAAGATGCAATTCTTTACAATAAAACTTCGAGGAAATACTTATTTTCGCACACTCAATTATTCATATGGAAATTCCTAAAACATACAACCCCGCAACTGTTGAAGACAAATGGTATCAATATTGGCTCGATAAAAAGTTTTTTAAATCAGTGCCTGATGAGCGTGAGCCATACACCATTGTAATACCACCTCCCAATGTTACCGGTGTGTTACACATGGGACACATGTTGAATAATACCATACAAGATGTGTTGATTCGCAGGGCGCGCATGCAAGGAAAAAATGCTTGTTGGGTACCAGGCACCGATCATGCTTCCATTGCTACAGAGGCCAAAGTGGTTAATTTGCTCAAAGAAAAAGGAATCAAAAAAACAGACCTTACAAGGGAAGAGTTTTTGAAGTATGCTTTCGAATGGAAGGAAAAATATGGCGGTATTATTTTAGAACAACTTAAAAAGTTAGGCGCCTCCTGCGACTGGGATCGTACTCGATTCACCATGGAAGATTCTTTGAGCGAGGCGGTTATCGATGTGTTCATCGACTTATACAACAAAGGTCAAATATACCGCGGTGTGCGCATGGTAAATTGGGATCCTGCAGGGATGACTGCCGTATCAGACGAAGAGGTAATTTATAAGGAAACTAATGCCAAACTATTTCATGTAAGGTACAAGTTGGTTAATGAAGATGGAACCAACTTGGGTAACGAAAGTTATATCACAATAGCTACAACAAGACCCGAGACAATTTTAGGAGACACCGCTGTGTGTGTGCATCCCGATGATGATCGATATAAGCATTTGAAAGGTAAATTTGCCATCATTCCTTTTGTAAATCGTAAAGTGCCCATAATTTTTGATGACTACATTACCATGGAGTTTGGAACAGGCGCACTCAAGGTTACTCCGGCACACGACATCAACGATTATCAACTAGGTGTTAAGCATCAACTCGAAGTTATTGATACCATATCGGCTAACGGCAGCATGAGCGAGGCGGCAGGTTTTTACATTGGCGAAGATCGCTTTACAGTTAGAAAGAAAATTGTCAAGGATTTAGAGGAAGCAGGACACCTTGTAAAGGTGGAAGATATTAAAAACAAAGTAGGATACAGCGAAAGAACTGATGCCGTGATTGAGCCAAAGCTGAGTATGCAATGGTTTTTAAAGATGGACAAAATAGCTAAGCCTGCACTTGATGCCGTGCTCAATAATGAGGTAAAATTAATTCCTGATAAGTTTGTAAATACCTACAAGCATTGGATGGAAAATGTGTATGATTGGTGTATTAGTCGCCAATTATGGTGGGGGCAGCGTATACCTGCTTGGTACGATCAAAAAGGTAATTTTGTAGTGGCTAAAACGCATGAAGAAGCGTTAATAAAGTACCGTGCTACTTATACTGATACCACTGTAAATACATTAAGCCAAGATGAAGATGTGGTTGATACCTGGTTTAGTTCTTGGTTGTGGCCGATCAGTGTATTCGATGGGTTTAAAGATCCGAACAATGCCGATATTAATTATTACTATCCAACTAATGATTTGGTTACCGCTCCCGAGATTCTTTTCTTTTGGGTAGCACGCATGATTATTGCAGGGTATGAGTACCGCGGAGAAAAACCATTTTCAAACGTATACTTAACCGGTATTGTGCGCGATAAGCTTGGTCGTAAAATGAGCAAGTCGTTGGGCAATAGCCCCGATCCGCTCGATTTAATTGCTGAAAACGGTGCCGATGCCGTTAGAATGGGGATGCTGCTAACATCACCGGCAGGCAATGATTTGCCGTTTGATGTAAGTTTGATAGAACAGGGTAGGAACTTCAATAATAAAATTTGGAATGCCTTTCGACTCATTAAAGGATTTGAAGTTGATAGCCATAAATCGCAACCGGCTAACAGTCAATTGGCCTGCGAATGGTTTGAATCACGCTTCAATCAGCAATTGCTTTTAATCAACGATTTATACAGTAAATACCGTATGAGTGAAGTACTGATGACCACATATAAGTTGGTTTGGGACGACTTCTGTGCTTGGTACTTAGAAATGATTAAACCTGATTTTGTAGAGGGGAAAGCCATGCCAATTGATGCTGCAACCTATGCAAAAAGTATCACTTATTTTGGGAATTTACTAAAGTTGTTGCATCCTTTTATGCCATTCATCACAGAGGAATTGTGGCATTTAATTGAAGACAGAAAAGAAACGGACTGTTTGATTGTTTCAAAGTGGCCTGAACCGGAAAAAATAAACCATGAGTTACTGAGTGGGTTTACCCATGCTGCCGATATCATTCAGCAAATCAGAAATATAAGAAATCAAAAAGGAATTTCACCAAAAGAAACTTTGCAATTGTTGAGTAGAGCAGCGGAAAGCAGAAATACGTCCTTCGATTCCATGATATTAAAGCTGGTCAATCTTTCTCACATACAGCATGGTGCCGACAAGCCGGCAGGTGCCATTAACTTTATTGTAGGAACTACTGAATATTTTGTACCGCTTACACAATCGATTGATGTCAAAGCAGAAATAGCTAAATATGAAGCAGAGATAGTTTACCTGAATGGGTTCCTTGAATCGGTAAACAAAAAGTTGGGCAACGAAAAATTTGTGGCCAATGCAAAACCTGAAATCATTGCTAACGAGCGTAAAAAAGCAGAAGATGCACAGGCCAAGCTGTTAATTGTAAAAGAGCAATTAGCTTCTCTAGCTAGTGGTGTAGCGCAATCGTAAAGGATGAAAAAGATGTTAATGATGATTGATGTGATGTAATTCACAATCAAATTGTTAATTCAAATGTGCTAAGGGGTGTTTGTTAACCCTTTAGATTCTCTTTATTTGTGTAATTAACATCATTGTATGCATTACAAAATTTCTTACAGCATTCCTCAAAGGCACTATATTGATATCGAATGTACCATAGAAAATATTGCACTTCCTGTCATTGAAGTTCAGCTTCCTTCTTGGCGCCCGGGAAGATATGAGCTTGGCAACTTTGCCAAAAACATTCAATCTTTCAAAGTACTTAATTCAAAAGATCAACCGCTTTCATATCATAAAATTACGAAAGACAGGTGGGAGATTAAAACAGGTGGCGATTCGGTTGTAAGGATTATTTATAACTACTATGCAGCCGAACTCAATGCGGGTAGCACTTGGCTTGATGAAAAACAATTGTATGTGAATCCAATCAATTGCTTATTATATTGTGATGAAAAACTAGATGACCCTTGCCGCTTGGAAATTACTGTTCCCTCGGATTACGCATTGGCAGGAGCGCCAAAGGTTATTGATACACATACCGAAGGAGATTTTAAAACATACAAGGCCATGTTTGCCAACTATCACACCCTTGTTGATACACCATTTATTTGCAGTAATAGCATTCAGCACAACCTATTTGTATTGGATGGCGTAGAGTTTAACGTGTGGTTTCAGGGAGAGTGTAAGCCCGATTGGGCTAAGGTGGTTGGCGACTTTTTCATTTTTATCAATGAACAATTTGTGTTGTTTAAAAGCTTTCCTACCGAGCGTTATCATTTTTTAATTCAAGTTTTACCCTACCAGTTTTACCATGGCGTAGAACATGCCGATTCAACCGTTATTGCCATAGGGCCTTCTTATCAGTTGATGAAAAAGGAATTGTATGATGAACTATTGGGAGTGAGCTCGCATGAGTTGTTTCACACTTGGAATGTAAAAAATATTCGTCCAAAGGAAATGTTGCCCTACACTTATCACCGCGAAAATTACGCAACAACAGGTTATGTGTATGAAGGTGTTACCACTTACTATGGTGATTTATTATTATATCGATCAGGAATTTTTTCTGATGCCGATTACTTTAAAACACTGACACAGCAAATTCAAAAACATTTAGATAATCACGGGCGCTTTCATTACAGCGTGGCACAATCATCTTTTGACACTTGGCTCGATGGGTATGTGCCGGGCGTGCCCGATAGAAAGGTATCAATATATGCCGAGGGTTGTTTGTTAGCATTTATGGCCGATGCCATGATCAGGAAACAAACCTCAAACAAGGCCTCGTTGGATGATGTTATTCGTGCCCTTTACAATGATTTTGGTAAGCATCATATTGGGTATACTGCTCATGATTACCAAACAATTATTGAGCACATTACCGGCAGCAATTGGAATAACTTCTTCGGTCAATATGTGGAAGGAACCACACCTTATAACGATTTATTACTGGAGAGTTTGAATTACTTTGGTTTAGAATTGTCGGTAATTGCCTCGCGCAGGCCATATGAATCCTTCTTGGGTTTTAAAATCTTGGAAACTAATAATGAAACCATTGTGCAGAGTATTTTTCCGGGTTCAGTTGCCCAGCAGGCAGGCCTTGGTGTGAAAGATAAAATTATAAGTGTTAATGGGTTTGAGGTGAGAAACAATTTAAATGATTGGTGCAACTATTTTTGGCGCGAGCCTTTTGTTTTAACTGTGATTACAGAAGGAAAAACGCGTGAAATAAAGTTAAAGCCAAGCAAAACGATGTACTACAAAACCTACTTGGTGATGAAGGCAGATAGGATAAGCGATGAGCAGTCAGACAATTATAATAAATGGATAGGCAGAAGGTTTTAATATAAAGCATGTACAACATTAGAGTATACGGCATCATGATTGAGAATGACTCGGTTTTAGTTAGCGATGAGTTTTATAAGGGAATTTTTATGACTAAATTTCCTGGAGGAGGACATGAACCGGGCGAGGGGCTCATCGATTGTTTGCACCGCGAGTTTGATGAGGAACTTAGTATGAAAATTAATGTAATCAGGCATTTTTACACCACCGATTTTTACGTTCCATCGTTTTTTAATCAACAACATCAACTTATTTCTGTTTATTATTTGGTGGAACGCAAAGCTGATATGAAGCTCAATACAAGTGAAGTTAGATTTGATTTTGATCCGGTGCACGGAGCTCAAAGTTTAAGGTGGATTGCTTTAAAACAGATTATGGAGGATGATTTAACCTATCCCATAGATAAAAAAGTAGTTAATATGTTGAAAAATTCATCTAATGTTTAACCTTAAACATACATTAATTACAAGTAAAATGTGTTTATTTGCCGTATGAAGAAGTGCTTTATTAGTTTGTTTTTATTAGCATTGCTATCGTTGTGCATTTATTCTTGCGCACCTACACGCGCTGTGATGCCGCTTTGTATGAAAGAAAACAGATTGAGCGCCTCTGTTGGTGGACCTCTCATAAAGTATGGTGATGCAGTGATGCCGATACCAAATACTTCCATTACCTACTCTCGAGGTATAACAGACTCGATTACGCTTTTTACAACTATTTATCCAACAGCTGTGCTATTTGGTAATGTTCATATTGAACTTGGCATCAACAGATATCTTGTAAACAATGACTCTGCCAAATTTGCGGTTACTGTTGCACCATCTTTGCATTACATGCGAAAAGATTCAATAGGTAAGGTGTATCCTCAAATTGATTTTAATTTTGTGAAAAGAAATCCATACAATGAAAATTATTACTATGCGGGTATTAGTAATTGGTTTGAACCCGGCACCCGACAAGTAAAT
>JALRAS010000012.1 GCA_023262495.1 Bacteroidia bacterium
ACACTACATCAGCACTCGAACAAATGACCGTGAAGGCGTTCGAGATTATACAAGTGGGCAGCTATGCTCATAGTGGAAAAAATTTGCTCTTCATTCAAACTGCGGTGCGTATCATTTCAAAGTATTTAAACGATGAAATTGAGCAACTGAATCGAGCTGCCAAAATCAGTATTATGCACATCGAAGAAAAATTCAAGACCCACATGAAAGTAAGAGATGTAATGGTATTGTTACAAGGCAAAACAGATCGTATTGACAAATACAATGGAGCAATACGCATCATTGATTATAAAACAGGCAGCGTTGATAAAAAGAAATTGAAAATTGAAACGGCAGATCAATTGTTTATGTCACACGAATATGACAAGGCCTTTCAATTGATGTTCTATCGATTGTTGTTTGACGATCTAAAAAAATCGGATGATAATTTGATTACGGGGATATTGAGTTTACGCAAAATAAGTGATGGGTTGAATGTGGTGGAAACCGAAGATGTAAATGAGTTGATGAAAGATTTTAGAATCAAATTAAACTCACTGCTTGAAAAGCTGCTAGACGAGCATGGCATTTTTGAGCAAACAGACGATATCGATGTTTGTGCCTATTGTGAATATAAAAACATCTGCATGAAATAAGCACAAAACCAACAATAGCAAATGATTTAATGCAATGTTGATTAAAACAATGCTTGCCACACATGAGTGAGAGATGAATGAGTAGCTCGTACATTTTTAAGGCCTTCATATTTTTATATTTTTGCAGTGAATAAAAATTAATTTAAAGCGTTATCACAAAAAACACTTTCATTTTGAGATTACTTGTTGTCATCCTTTTTTCATTGTCTCTGCCATTTATCGCTTGTCGTAAAGAGGTTGGTTTTATTTCAGAAAAAAATACCAAACTCAATTTTTCTACCGACACTGTAATATTTGATACGGTATTCACGGAAGTGGGGTCAGCTACCCGACAGTTGAAAATATACAACCCATACAAAAAGAAATTGCTGGTTAAAAAAATTTGGTTGGCAGGAGGTAGTAGCTCACAATTCCGTTTAAACATTGATGGCATACCGGGCAATACAGCTACCGATATTGAGATTATGCCCGAAGACAGTTTATTCATTTTTGCAGAGGTAACTGTAAACCCGCTGAATGTAAACTCTCCTATGATAGTATCAGATAGTATTTTATTTGAAACCAATGACAACATACAACATATCGACTTGGTGGCTTGGGGGCAGGATGCGCACTACATTAGGCCTAATTTTTACATAAAGGGTTTTCCACCGCTCAACATTGTAGCCAAAGAAAATAAAAGTGTGATTTGGACCAATGATAAACCCTACGTGATTTATGGTTACGCAGTAGTTGACAGCTCAGCCTGTCTAATAATTAAAGAAGGAACAAGGGTACACTTTGCAAAGAACTCTGGTCTTTGGATATACCGCTACGGCTGCTTGCAAGTTGAAGGCACAAAAGCTTCACCAGTTGTGTTTCAGGGTGCCAGATTAGATTATGACTACCGAGAAATACCAGGACAATGGGACAGGATTTGGATCAATGAGGGAGCCACTTCCAACATCAACTATGCTGAAATTAAAAATGGTTTCATTGGTTTGCAATTAGAAACAATCATTAGCAGAGAGGCCCCCGACAATACCTTACTAAATTTAAGAAATACAAAGATTTCGAATATGACTGCAGCAGGCATTCTCACCCGGTATTTCAATTTGCGCGCCTCCAATGTACTCGCTACCAATTGCGGAGAAAGCATATTAGCTATCACCCTTGGCGGCAAATATGACTTTAGGCACTGCACCTTTGCTAACTTTTATTCGGGGGGCACGCAGCGACAGAGTCCTTCACTGGTAATTAACAATTACAATGATGTGCAAACCATTCCGCTCGACAGCTGCTATTTTGGCAATTGTATTGTGTATGGCAATATTGATAATGAAATTAGTATCGACAGCAAACCAGGGGCTGCCTTCAATTATTTATTTGATCATACTTTAATTAAAATTGACCCTGAGATTAGCACCACAAGCACAGCAAATTATAACAACATCATCAAAAACCCTCCCAACATTTTAATCAACGGAGCTTCTTCACAACCGCTTTTTGCCAATCCGGGACTGCTCGATTATCGTTTGCGAACCAATGCACCTGCTATTGGTGCAGGATTACCTTCTATTGGGCAACAAGTACCTTTAGATTTGGACGAGTATTCGCGAGATACTGAGCCCGATTTGGGTTGCTATGAGTTTCACTGATGCTTGTTTGCTTGATCTATTAATAGCGCTTCGGCAAACACTTCCGCTATCATCTCAAGATTGATATCAGTAATCTCATTAATGGTAATGCCCTTAACTATTTTCCTATTTGCGGCCTTCAAATAACTACGTTCGGTGAGTTTAAACCCATTAAGAAAACAAACCTCAATCCCTTTATTCTTCATTGGTTTTAAATAACAAATCCATTTGATACCATCATAAAACAAAAGGCGATATCTTATTTTAGTTTTTACTCCGTGAAAGGTCATCAATAACCTATGTAACTCCCAGAGCATGAATCGCTGATGAGGATGCTCAATACTTTCAATGTATGTATCTACTGTTGTCAAATTGTTGCGATCAATTACAAATTTAAACCAAATTCCGCATTTTAAATAGGAAATCATAAAACCTACTATTATTCAATACAATGCACCATGTATTATCATTAGTTGCTAGATGGGAAACCCATAATAAAATCACCAATGCGATAATTTTTTACCTGCTTCCGATGAACTCGGGTTAATTCCTTCACGATATGTGGGGATGAAATACGTGATACCAATGTAATTAGCGTTACAAGTTTCTTATTCTAAACGATTGATTAACTTTGCCACATGAAAACCAAAACGCTCAAAAAAAATAAAGTGAATGTAATCACACTTGGCTGCTCAAAGAATATTGTTGACAGCGAGGTGCTTATGGGGCAGTTGCGCGCCAATCATTTTGAAGTAGAACACGAGAGCAGCAATGACGATGCAGCTGTTGTTATCATCAATACCTGCGGATTTATTGACAATGCCAAACAAGAAAGTATTGATACCATCCTAAAATTTTCGGCTGCCAAACAAAACGGAAAAATTGACAAGTTGTATGTTACAGGATGTTTGAGCGAAAGATACAAACCTGAGTTGGAAAAGGAAATTCCTCATGTAGATGCTTATTTTGGCACAAGAGATTTACCAAGAATATTAAAAACACTGAAAGCCGACTACAAGCAAGAGCTGTTGGGAGAGCGCTTACTGACTACACCTAATCATTCGGCCTATTTTAAAATTTCTGAAGGATGCGACCGGCCGTGCTCCTTTTGCGCCATTCCATTAATGCGTGGCAAGCATGTTTCTGTGCCTGTGGAAGACCTGGTTAAACAAGCTGGGCAATTGGCAAAAAATGGTACTAAGGAATTAATGATTATTGCGCAAGACAGCACCTATTATGGTTTAGATTTATATAAAGAAAGAAAGTTAGCGTATTTACTTGAGCGATTATCAGAGGTGGAGGGAATAGATTGGTTGCGCTTGCATTATGCCTTCCCGAGTGGCTTTCCTGCCGATGTGCTTGATGTGATAAAGCATAACCAAAAGGTTTGCAATTATCTAGACATGCCTTTACAGCATATCTCCGACAATATGTTAAAGAGTATGCGAAGAGGCACCACCAAACAAAAAACCATCGATTTGGTGAATATGATACGTGATAAGGTTCCCAACATTGCTATCAGAACAACATTGATTGCCGGTTATCCCGGAGAAACAGAAAAAGATCACGAAGAAATGGCTGAATGGGTAAGCAACAGCCGATTTGACCGCCTAGGTATTTTCACTTATTCACATGAAGACAACACACATGCCTTTTCACTCATTGACAATGTTCCTGCAAAGGTAAAACAGAAAAGGGCTGACCACATTATGAGCATACAACAACAAATTTCAAAGGAGTTGAACGAGGAAAAAATTGGAAAGACATTTAAAGTTTTGTTTGACAAAAAAGAAGGAGATTACTTTGTTGGTCGCACTGAACAAGACTCTGCAGAGGTTGACAATGAGGTTTTAGTAGATGCCAAAACTAATTATGTGCGCGTTGGAGACTTTGCCGATATTGAGATTACCGGTGCCGAAGACTATGACTTGTTTGGTGTACGAGCAGATAAACAATGATTGCTTTGAGGAGCATCAAACTATCTGATGATTTTCTTTATTAAACAATGGATTAAACTGCAACGCCAATGATACACACATCATCAATTTGATCGTAGTCACCTTTCCACATGGTAAAGAATCTCTCCATCATTTCAAGTTGAGTGACCATGCTGTTGCTTTGATGCGCAAGAATGAGCTCGCGTAAATGTTTTACCTTTAATTTTTTTCCTTTATCACCGCCAAATTGATCAGCAAGTCCATCGGTGAAAATATAAAACTTATCTCCCTTCTTTAATTGAATTTGGTGTGTATCAAAATTTGTGGGCTTGTCATATTTTCCTACGGGCTGCCTATTGGGCTTGTATTCAATCATCTCTTGATTTCTTACAATCCAAAGTGGATTATTGGCACCTGCCCAATATAGGTTGTACGTTTTAAAATCAAATACGCAAAGTGAGATATCCATACCATCGCTTACTTCAATTTCGCTTTTAGCGAATGTCTCAATCACCAAATTTCTAACCTTATCAAGAATTTTACCCGGATCGATAAGATAAAACTCGTTCACAGCTCTGTTGAGTGCATTGCTACAAAAAATACTGATCATGGCCCCCGGAACACCATGACCTGTGCAATCGGCTACAGCAAAATATACGCATTGCGAAGGATCGATATGCGTATCTGCAGGTTTTAAAAAATTGCCCGCCTCATCTTTTGGAAACGTGTCGAGCCAATAAAAATCGCCTGCCACTATATCCTTTGGTTGGTAGTACACATAGTAGTTGGGGAAGTAACTGTTGATTAATTTTTTTGAGGGGAGAATGGCTTCTTGCAGGCGTTTGGCATAAACAATAGAGTCGTATATTTCTTTATTTTTTTCTTCGAGAATACTTTTCTGTAAAGCAATACTGTCTTTTTGTTTTTCGAGATAATCTTTTTGTTTTTCGATTAGGGCTTTTTGCCTGCGCATGATTCTGAGTCGGCTATTTATAAATAATGACAGAATAACCAACATTACCAAACCGGCAATCAAAACGTTTCTCCGTGTTCTTTCATTGTTTAGTTTTGCCTGTTGTGCTTCAATTTGAGCTTTCTGAAGTTGCTTTTCCGATGCATTTCTTATGCTATCTTGGGCAGTTTTTTTCTCAAACTCAAACATCAATTCTTTTCTCAAAACATCTTTTTTATTCTCTTGTCCATTGATGCTATCGCGCAAAACCACATAATTTTCATAAGCAGATAAAGCTTTAGCATAGTTACCTTTGATTTTTTCTATTTCATAGAATTGAAGTCTGCAATCTTTTTCAACATCAATATGATTTAGATCTTTGGCAATAGTAAGTGCCATTTGTGCATTTTCTTCAGCTAACTTTAACAAATTATCATTCTTGGAAACAATTTTACTACGGTATTTTGATTTGTACATTTCGATGTATACCGTGCATAAGTTCTTCAAATTAATAGCAACTTCTTTTTTTGAGTTCAAGGCTTGATATTTTTGATTAGATTGGTTGATGAAGCTGAGTGCTGTATCAAAATCTTTATTCTCGATATAGATGCCTGCAATATTGGCGAGTGTATTGGCAATACTACGATCGTCCTTAGCTTGCTCAAACATCTTCAATGCTTCATTGGAATAATGTAAGGCTTTATCACGCGCTTTCTTTTTCATATACAATACCCCAATACTTTGAATATGTTTTGCTTGACCATTTATGTTACCCATCAGCTTATCAATATCGTTGGCTTTAAAGGCAAACTCCAGCGCTTTGTCTATTTGACCGAGATCGGTATAAACCAATACGATATTTCCATAGCATGTTGACAACCCTTTTTGAAAATCAATTTCTTCGAACAAATGAATGGACTTGAAATAATATTCAAGCGCTTTTGAAAAATTAGCTTGATTATAGTATATCAACCCAATATTCATAAGATTGCTTCCCATGCCTTTTTTGTTCCCATTTCTGCTTTCAGCCTCCAACGCTTTTTGATAATATTTAAGTGCATTGGCGTAATCAGACAAACCATAGTAATTTACACCAATAAAACGATTAGCTTTTGCCTGACCATTAATAAAATTGAGTTTTTCGGCAAGTTGCAATGCTTGCTGACCTGCGGCAATTCCCTTTTCGGGATTGATATTGAAGTAGGCAAACGCAATTTCACATAAAGAATTTACCTTGTTGGTATCTTGCAAATCATTTTTTACAATGTGATATTCTATTGAGTCGATTCTCTCTTGCCCTTGCTTTTGGGCGAATACAGTTGTTTTAGCAATTAAAATCAGAGAAACAATTGCAAAAAACACACTTCGATGCGAAACAAGTTTAATCATCCACGATTATTGATTAGTAATGTTCATATAAAAAGCTTTCATCATTTACATATTCCTTCTATACTGACCGCCAACCTCAAACAAAGTGTTGGTAATTTGACCGAGAGAGCAATACTTTACGGCTTCCATCAATTCAACAAATAGATTTTGATTATTGATTGCTGCATGTTTCAGGTTTTCGAAGAGCTGAGGACTTTTATCCTCACAAGTTTTATGCAGCTGCTCCAACATATTGATTTGATATTCTTTCTCTTCTTTGGTTGCTCTTATAACCTCGGCCGGAATCACCGTTGGTGAGCCCTTAGAAGAAAGAAATGTGTTGACACCAATGATCGGAAATTCACCTGTATGCTTGAGCGTTTCGTAGTACAAGCTTTCTTCTTGTATTTTGCCGCGCTGATACATTGTTTCCATGGCACCAAGCACACCGCCCCGCTCATTAATTTTGTCAAACTCAGCCAAAACAGCCTCTTCAACCAAATCGGTCAGCTCTTCAATGATAAAAGAACCCTGCATAGGATTTTCGTTTTTAGCAAGCCCTAATTCACGATTAATGATCAACTGAATGGCCATTGCCCTTCTCACACTTTCCTCGGTTGGTGTTGTAATTGCCTCATCGTAGGCATTGGTATGCAAACTATTGCAATTATCATATATTGCATACAGCGCTTGAAGTGTTGTTCTTATATCGTTAAAATCAATTTCCTGTGCGTGCAGTGAACGACCACTTGTTTGAATATGGTACTTCAACATTTGAGAACGTTCATTGGCATTGTATTTCAACTTCATTGCTTTGGCCCAAATTCTTCTTGCTACTCTTCCAATTACCGCGTATTCAGGATCAATTCCATTACTAAAAAAGAACGACAAGTTAGGTGCAAAAGAATCGATGTGCATGCCTCTGCTTAAATAATACTCAACAAAGGTAAATCCATTACTTAAGGTGAGGGCGAGCTGTGTGATTGGATTGGCTCCCGCTTCAGCAATATGATAACCGCTAATAGAAACCGAATAAAAATTTCTGACATTGTTATCAATAAAATACTGTTGCACATCCCCCATCAAACGGAGAGAGAACTCAGTACTGAATATACAGGTATTTTGCGCCTGATCTTCTTTTAAAATATCGGCCTGCACAGTACCGCGCACAGCAGAAAGTGTTTCGGCTTTAATTTTCTTATACACATCAGGAGGAAGCACCTGATCTCCGGTTACACCAAGTAGCATCAATCCTAAACAATCATTACCTGCCGGAATCTCTCCCTGGTATGAGGGGCGCTTGGTGCCTTTGGCTCGATAAATGGCCTCAATTTTTTCATTGACTTCTTTTTCAAGACCATTTTTCTTGATATAAATTTCGCATTGTTGATCGATGGCGGCATTCATATAAAATGCAGCAATAATGGCAGCTGGCCCATTGATGGTCATACTTACCGAGGTATTGGGTGAAGCCAAATTAAAACCACTGTAAAGTTTTTTTGCATCATCAAGACAGCATACCGATACACCGCTGTTCCCAATCTTTCCATAAATATCAGGGCGATGATCTGGGTCGTTGCCATATAGTGTAACACTATCAAATGCGGTGCTCAAACGCTTAGCAGGCAAACCCATACTTACATAGTGGAAACGTTTATTGGTGCGCTCTGGTCCGCCTTCTCCGGCAAACATACGTGTTGGGTCCTCTCCCTCTCTTTTGAAAGGATAAATTCCGGAAGTATATGGAAACTCACCCGGCACATTCTCCTGTAATGTCCACCTCAACAAATCACCCCACGCCTTATATCTGGGTGTGCTTACCTTTGGCACCAGTGTATGCGACAATGACTCGTAATGGGTAGCCACTTTGATTTCCTTATCGCGCACCTTAAAAATATAATGCTCATTTTTGTACAACTGAAACTTGGCCTGCATACTTTCAATAATCTTTTTATTTTTAGGATCAAGTTCTAGCAACAATTTATCGAATGCGGCTTTTATCACCTTCATAAAGTCGAGGGTATCTTTTTTAGATGCCTTCAATAGATAATCCCAAAGCAGTTCAAAGCTATCAAAAGATTGCTCCTTTGCATCAGACAAAGTAAAGCCTGTTTGCACAATACCATATAGTTTTTGCGCAATTTCGGCTTGCTTATTTGCCCAAGTATCGTAGTTTCTATTATTCTCTGTAATCTCGCTCAAATAACGAGTTCTGTGTGGAGGAATGATGTAAATTTTCTCACTCATCTCCTTTGTAATCGCAATATTTGATTTGAGCGGGGCACCGGTTTTTTCAACCAATTTATCCATCACTGCTTTGTACAGTCGATTCATGCCGGGGTCGTTAAACTGAGAGGCAATGGTACCAAAAACAGGAATATCCTCATCGTCAATATCCCATAGCTGGTGATTACGTTTGTATTGTTTTTTCACATCACGAAGCGCATCGAGTGCTCCTCTTTTATCGAATTTATTGAGCGCAATGATGTCGGCAAAGTCAAGCATATCAATCTTTTCGAGTTGTGTAGCTGCTCCATATTCAGGCGTCATTACATACAAACTCATATTACTGTGTTCAATAATTTCGGTATCCGATTGACCAATTCCGGAGGTTTCTAAAATGATCAAATCAAAATGAGCGGCCTTTAATACATCAACGGCCTCTTTTACATGCTTGCTGAGCGCAAGATTACTTTGGCGCGTTGCCAAAGAACGCATGTAAACACGTTCGTTGCGTATGCTGTTCATCCTGATACGGTCGCCAAGCAGCGCACCACCTGTTTTTCTTTTGCTTGGATCCACCGAAACAATGGCAATCTTTTTATCTTCAAAATCATACAAAAATCTTCTCACCAATTCATCAACCAATGATGACTTTCCGGCACCACCTGTACCCGTAATTCCGAGGATAGGTGTAACCGTGTTGCTGCTGTCTTTTTTGGGAGCGCCTGCATCCAATATTTCGGGATAAAATTTTGCGAACTCCTCAGGAAAATTTTCTGCCGATGAAATCAACCTTGCAATGCTCTTGAAATCTCGCTCCTTAAGATGCTTCACCTCGCCATTCAATTGTTTTCCTGTTGCAAAATCACACTGCTCCAACATATGATTAATCATTCCCTGCAGGCCCATTGCACGTCCGTCATCAGGGCTATAAATTCGTGTGATACCGTACTCATGTAGTTCCGCTATTTCTTCGGGGAGAATTACACCACCGCCACCACCAAAAATCTTTATATGTCCGCAACCTCTTTCTTTTAACAAATCAAACATGTACTTAAAGTACTCCATGTGTCCTCCTTGATAAGAAGTGAGCGCAATGGCATTGGCATCTTCTTGAATGGCACAATTAACAACCTCGAGCGCACTCCTATCGTGCCCCAAGTGAATTACCTCCGCCCCACTGCTTTGTATAATTCTTCTCATGATGTTGATAGAGGCATCGTGACCATCAAACAAAGAAGCGGCAGTAACAATTCTTATTTTATGCTTCGGTTTATAAGGAGCAGTTGTAATCATAAAGCTTTATTTTAATGCACAAATTTGGTAATTTTTTCGGTATAGCAGGGCAAAAATTAGCTTTTTAAATTTTAGGGCTCAATATCAACAAATTAGCAGGTTGCAAAGCAAAATAAATTAAGTAGTTTTGTATGCCTTATTAGCTTAATATGACAATCACCGCCAACACACCAGATGAGTATATTGCTCAAGTGAGCGAAGATAAAAGAGAAGCATTTGAAAAACTGCGTAGGACAATCAAAAGCAATATGCCATTGGGCTTTGAAGAATGTATCAATTACAAAATGATTGGCTATGTAATACCTCATGCGCTCTATCCCAAAGGATATCATTGCGATCCCAAACAGCCGCTGCCGTTTGTGAACATTGCCGCGCAGCAAAAGTTCATTGCATTATATCACATGGGAATTTATGCCAATCCATCTTTATTGAAATGGTTTACCGATGAATACACCAAACGCGTGAAATCAAAACTTGATATGGGAAAAAGTTGTATTAGATTTAAGAAATTGGATGATATCCCTTTCGATTTGATAGGTGAACTGATGCAAAAAATAACGGTCAAAGATTGGATTAATTTGTATGAAAGTGCTTTCCTTAAAAAATAATTACCGCCAGCTTCGGAGCTTAGGTTAAACCAACAATGAATTGCTCAAACAAGCAAATTAAACAATAAATAAAGCATGGTATATGGCGGCACCCGATGAGCAGTATTCGCAGTGTATAGCATTGTTGCAAAAATATTGGGGACACCAACAATTTAGGCCCCTTCAAATTGAGATCATACAATCGGTATTAAACAAGCAAGACACATTGGCGCTGCTGCCAACAGGTGGAGGAAAATCACTGTGCTTTCAGTTGCCAGCGCTAGCAATGGAGGGCATGTGTATAGTAGTTACGCCACTTATTGCCTTGATGAAAGACCAAGTGATGCAGCTCAATAAAAGAGGTATTAGTGCTACCGCCATTCATAGCGGAATGACGCGGAGAGAAATTGATATTGCCATTGGTAACAGCATCAATAAACAGCAAAAGTTTTTGTATGTTTCTCCAGAAAGACTGCAATCAGAAATGCTATTGTCCAAATTGCACTTAATGCATATCAATTTAATTGCAATTGATGAGGCACATTGTATTTCGCAGTGGGGATATGACTTTCGACCATCTTACCTTAAAATTACTTCGCTCACAGAATTACTTCCTGAAGTACCCATCATTGCGTTAACAGCCACTGCAACAAGAAAGGTGGTTGAAGATATAGCCGACAAGTTACTCCTGAATAAGCCCGCATTTTTTCAAAAGAGTTTCGAGAGAAAAAATATTGCATACATGGTTTTGTACGAGGAAAATAAACTTGCGCGCATACTTAAAATTGCCAACACTGTGAGAGGCAGCGGTATTATTTATGTGCGCAGTCGCAGACTCACACAAGAAATTAGTCAGTTTTTAAATCATAGCGGCATTTCCTCTGGATTCTATCATGCCGGTTTAACCGCTGAACAAAGAGACGAAATACAAGACAAGTGGATTAAAAATAAAATTCAAATAATGGTGTGTACCAATGCCTTTGGAATGGGTATTGATAAGCCCGATGTGCGCTTTGTTATTCACTATGCCATGCCTGATTGTATTGAAAATTATTTCCAAGAAGCAGGCCGAGCAGGACGCGATGAACAAAAGGCATATGCCGTTTTATTGTACGAAAAAAATGATCGCAACGAACTTGAAAGACAAGTTGAGGCAGGATTTCCTCCTGTGCATGAAATAAAAAGGGTGTATCAAGGATTATCGAATTATTTTCAAGTGGCTATGGGAGTTTCACCAGAAAGAAGCTTTGATTTTGATTTAAATGAATTTTGCAACACCTATAAATTACAAACCGGACTTGTATACAACGCTATGAAATTACTCGAGCGCGAAGGTTTAATTGCCCTTACGGAAGAAATCAATATGCCCTCGCGAGTGAAGTTCATCGTCAACAAAAATGTGTTGTATGACTTTCAAGTGTATCATTTTCGCTATGATGAATTTATTAAATTGCTATTGCGCTCTTACGGTGGAATTTTCGACAATTATATCCCTGTAGATGAATTCAATTTGGCTAGGCGCGGGCAGATGAAGAAAGAAGAGGTCATCAACAACCTCCACAAACTTGACGGTCATAAAATACTGAATTATCTGCCGCAAAAAAGTATTCCTCAATTGCATTTTACGGCTGCGAGGATTGATGCCAAAACCTTACAATTGAGTAAGGAAATATATACAGACAGAAAGGTGTTGGCACTAAAAAAAATGAATGCGATGCTCAACTATGCCGAGAGCAAGGAGCTATGCAGAAATATACTCTTGCTAAAGTATTTTGAAGAAAAAAAACCAAACACATGCGGTCATTGTGATGTGTGCATCATGAAAAAGAAAGCAGCGCTATCTGACGCTGTAGTACAAAAGTTGAGTGTTAAAATATTAGCCCTGCTGAAACAACAACCTATGAGCGTGAAGCAGCTCATTGAGCAATTCAAACAACACAAAGAAGACGATGCCTTAGAGGTGCTACATTGGCTGCAGGAAATCAATCAAATTATTGAAAAAGATGGCTTGCTGCAAATCAATAATCAAACCCAGTAAATTATCTTGTACGATCAAATGTAATCAAGTCGGTTGAAGGAATTTCTTTAAGCCCCAACTGCCTAAACATGGTTATCAATTGACCACGATGGTAGGTGCTGTGATTCATACAATGCATTACGATGGTGCCAAAAGGTGTAGAAAATTTTTCTCCTTTGAGATTGGTATAGTCACACAATTGATCAAAAAATGATTGATCGGCATTTTCCACAAAGTCATTAAAGCTGGCACTAGTTGACAAGAATGCATTGGTTGAAAAACCTTCTTTATCCATCATTTTACTGGGCCAATCATTGATGCTGCTTCCTTGCATGCGTTGCAACCAAATATACTCTGCATCCCAAATATGCAATATTGTTTTGAACACACTATTAAAACTGCTTTCAATGGTTTGATGCAATTGTTCAACTGTGATTTGCTCTACGCACTTGATCATTTCATTATTAGCCCACAAATTGTATGCGGTATAGTGTTCCAAATTTTTTTTCATGATGAATATTTTGCTTGGCGCAAAGCTAATAATATTCATGAAGCACATGTTGCATCGGCCAATAAATAGCGATCACACTACATATCCATTGCTCTTAACTTTGGAGCTACTTTTGCAGTTGCGGCAACAATGCCTATCGTAGCAAGTCCGCCATAAATTACGGAAGGCACAAGCCCAAAAATCTTGGCTGCAAGTCCGCTTTCAAAAGATCCAATCTCGTTACTTAGTCCAATAAATACGCTATTGACAGACGCTACCCTCCCTCTCATTTCATCGGGTGTATTGCTTTGCACCAACGTTTGCCTAATGACTACCGACACATTATCAACTGCACCACTCAAGGCTAAAATAGCAAACGATACATACAAGTTTTTACTGAGTGCAAAGGCAATCATACACAATCCAAATGCAGCCACCGAAACCAGTAATATTTTTCCGGCACCTTTGCCCGGAGGTTTAATCATGATTAATACAGCCATTAATACCGCACCTACAGCGGGTGCTGCCCTCAAAAGGCCTAATCCCTCGGCTCCGCAGTGATATACCTCAACGGCAAATACAGGTAGCAGGGCTGTTGCTCCTCCAAAAAGAACAGCAAATAAATCGAGCGATAATGAAGCAATAATAACCTGATTGTTGAACACAAATTTAATTCCCTCCTTTAATCGCTTGATTACTGACTCATCCTTTCTTTGGGTATAAACCTGATGATCGCTTAATGTGATGTAAAGTAGCAATGACAGTAGCTGCATAGACAATATTACCGACATACTGATTGATGCCTGCCCAAAACCAAAAATAAGTCCGCCAAACGCAGGACCTATGATTGCTGCAATGTGAAAGGCAGTTGTATTCCAGGTAGTGGCATTGGCAAAAACTGAGGAAGGAACTAAATTAGGCACCATTGCTTGGGAGGCCGGACCAAAAAATCCTCGTGCTAAACCAATCACAATGACCACCGAAAAATACCCACTTAGTAAAATAGAGGGCTTTAACGAAGACTGATTAATGGCAAGAAACAACAAAATCAAACTAGCGCAAACGATTAGCAAAGTAGCATATATCACCATTTTTTTGCGACTATACTGATCGGCCATGTTTCCTGCAAACAATACTACTACCAAAAATGGAATTACCTCGGCAATACCTATCAAACCTAATGAAAGCGGATCTTTTGTAATATCATAAACCAACCAACTCAAAATTAAGTTTTGCATTTGAACCGAAAAAATTAGAGAGAAACGGGCAAACAAAAAATGTCGAAAAGGAATGACTTTTAGCGCATCAAAAGCTGTCATATTACAACTTCATGTTTAAAGAGTTGTTCATTGGTCCAGGCCTCGGGGCGATCATTGAATAGGATTTTTGTCTTACTCCATACTAGGGCAAATAAATCTGATGCTCGATACTGCTCTAAATAGCTCTCTGCTATCCACTCGCTGTAAGTAAAGAATACACTAGTGTTTTTTTGTTGTAGCAAGCGCAGTGAGAGACATCCTTCCGATGAAGCAATGTCTGATTTGTACTCATCAAAAAGTTTTTTAAATTCCTCAACGTGTTCTGGAAAAAAGCTCATCTTAACTATTCGGGTTATCATATTGAGAAGTTTGACAAAATACAAATAAGGTGCAAATTTAGTATTTGTTTTTAACCCACATTCCCCGTTAAGGGGCAATATTAGGTGACTTGCTGATTGTACTGAGCACTTATGCATATAAAATTAATCAATACCGACTTAAAAATTTTTATCATGAAACCCAACTTTGACCCATTAACAATTACACAACGGCATTAAAAGACTGAAGGCAAATACAAGAAATATGTGAAACAGCGAAGCCCTAAAATAGCAGCATCACACCTACAAAATCACTTATCTGTGCAACATTCTGAAGGCTCATCAAGCAACAACTAATCATTCGACTAAAAAAATTAAAGCCAATTTTATTGCCATCATTTTTTCATAATAGAGATTGACAATTTTAAAATGGAATTTGTATTTAATATAGTTTGAAACAAAAGTTACCGTACATACAGAAATATAATATCATATTTGCAATAAATTACCACTTACATTTGATGGAATTAATTGGCTACATACTTTCTGTTTTTATTGGCATTTCCTTAGGATTGATTGGTGGAGGTGGTAGTATTTTGACCGTTCCGTTGTTGGTTTATATTTTTCAAATAGAGGCAAGTATAGCCACTGCCTATTCCTTATTTATCGTTGGCATCAGCAGTGCAGTGGGCTCGCTTGTATATTTCAAAGAAAAATTAGTGAACATGAAAGCGGCAGTTATTTTTGGCATTCCTTCAATTATTGCTGTGTTTGTTACGCGCATGTATATATTACCGATAGTGCCTAATGAGCTTTTCAGCATAGCTGATTATGTTGTAACTAAAAACCGTTTGCTGATGTTGATGTTTGCCCTGCTGATGTTGGCGGCCTCAAGAAGCATGATTAAAAAATCAAGCAATAATAGCGAGCAAAGTAATGATGCCATACAATTGAACTATCTGCTCATTTTTATGCAAGGCGCTATTGAAGGCACACTTACCGGATTTGTTGGTGCAGGCGGAGGATTTATCATTATTCCTGCATTGGTTATTTTATCTAAGCTTCCAATGAAAGAGGCCATTGGTACTTCTTTGGTAATTATTGCCATTAAATCACTAATTGGCTTTTGGGGTGCAAGCTTCCACACTGCAACAGATTGGCCCTTCATTGTCCGTATAGCCATGTTTGCGCTTATTGGCATTGTGATTGGAACAAGTATTTCAAAAAAAATTGATGGAACAAAACTAAAACCTGCCTTTGGTTGGTTTGTATTGGTGATGGGCATTTACATCATCATTAAAGAAACAGTTTTAAATTAAAAGGTAAATTGTAAACAATGTAACTATTGATTCAAAAAAAATGCTATACTTTTGTGAAGATAATTAGATGATGAGCGAATTAGCTGATTAGCTAATGTGCCAATTAAAAATTAAGAATTAAAAATTAACAATTTAGAATTTAAAAATTAGAATTTATAGATATGAAATTAGAACAAATATATACCGGATGCTTGGCTCAAGGAGCTTATTATATAACCTCTAACGGTGAGGCAGCAATTATCGACCCATTGCGCGAAACCCAACCCTACATGGATAGATTGGCCAAAGACAATGTAAAATTAAAATACATTTTTGAAACACATTTTCATGCCGACTTTGTAAGTGGTCATTTAGATTTAAGCAAAAAAACAAACGCTAAAATTGTATTTGGTCCTAATGCGGTTTGTGAGTTTGATGCCATTATTGCCAAAGACAATGAAATATTCAAGGTAGGCAACATTACCATAAAAGCTTTACACACACCCGGTCATACCATGGAAAGCACCACTTACTTGTTGATTGATGAAAACGGGAAAGATTATTGTATTTTTAGTGGTGACACTTTGTTTTTAGGTGATGTAGGTCGTCCTGACTTAGCCCAGAAAGCAGCGAACATGACTATGGAAGGCTTGGCGGGCATGTTGTACGACAGCTTAAATACCAAAATTATGCCTTTGGCAGATGATGTCATTGTGTATCCTGCGCATGGTGCCGGCAGTGCCTGTGGCAAAAACATGATGAAAGAAACAGTTGATAGTTTAGGCAATCAAAAGAAAATGAATTATGCCTTGAACCAACCCAACAAAGAAGCATTTATCACTGCGGTGTTAGAAGGTTTAACTCCTCCTCCATCCTATTTTGGCATGAATGTGGCTATGAATAAAAAGGGCTACGATAGCTTTGAAGATGTGCTTAACAATGGCATGCGCGCTCTTGATGTAAATGCTTTTGAAGCAGCAGCTGAAGAAACAAATGCACTTATTTTAGACACACGGCCTGCCGGAGAATTTGCTAAAGCATACGTGCCGCAGTCTATTAATATTGGTATCAATGGTGACTTTGCCCCTTGGGTTGGAGCAATGATTGCTGATGTAAAAACACCCATTTTATTGATTACTGCAATTGGGAAAGAAGAGGAATCTGTAACGCGTTTAGCACGTGTGGGATTCGATCATCAAATTGGGCATTTAAAAGGTGGTATCGAAACATGGATACACGCAGGCAAAGAAACCGACCAAGTTCATCGAATAGCTGCCACACAATTTGCCGGGGAAGTAAAAATTGGGGAAAGCAAAGTGATTGATGTGCGCAAAGAAAGTGAATACGCTGCTGAGCATGTAGATGAAGCTTACAGCAAACCCTTGGCCTACATCAACGATTGGATAAAAGACATTAATCCCGCTGAACATTTTTACATGCATTGCCAAGGTGGTTACAGAAGCATGATTGCTGCTAGTATTTTACAAGCCAGGGGTTACAGAAACTTTACCGAGGTAGAAGGTGGTTTTGCAGCTATTGCAAAAACTGATTTGCCCAAAACTGATTTTGTATGCCAAAGCAAGACATTGAATAAGTGAAAATATTTCCAAATTAGTTCCTCTGTAAAAAGTAGTGGGTAAGCACTACTTTTTATCGTCTAAATGCTTACTCGCCTTTTGCATTCTTTGCCACTTACTAGGTATATAAATATCTTTACTAATGGTGAAATATAGTCCAGAACCTTTAGAGAAAGTATATGTTTCATAGTTACTGCCATCTTTATAATCGTAAAAATTTATTTTTTGATAAGATAATTGGTTGTATCTTCTTGCTTGTGAGAAATGAACAGAAAAATTGACAATATTTTTTCCTTTTTTATTATACCCCTTAAGCATAAAACCTAAGGTACCCATAATACCATATCTAATACCTGAACTAAAGTAACTTGAATACAACATAGAATCTAAATTAGCATTGGTATAATAAACAAATCCTAATCCAGTTTCTGCAGGTATTGGAGGTCTAATCATCAATTCAACACCACCAAATAAAAAGCCCTGCCATCTATATTTTTTATGCAGTGCCACCGAATCACTCCCAAATAATTTGATACCAAATTTGATGCCGTACCTGCTGTAACTTTGGCCTCCGGCATCAGACATACGTGATGAATAGTATGTATTGTTATATTTGCGATAATCTGTTTGAATCAAATCTATTCCTGAGTTTGCATCATCTTGCGCCCACCCAATTTCTGCAAACCAATTTTTAGTTCTATAGCCTGCATAGAGTCCTAAATTAAAACCTTGCATGGTATAAAACCTTTTTGGTTTTACAATTAATGTATAATTATTTTGGGTAGTAATGGGTATTGTCAACCCTTTGTTGGCATGGAACTTACGCTCAATAGCAGGTCTTACATAAAAACCTTTCTGTGCAAATACTTGCACAGAAAGGAATAAAAGAAAAACAGTTATTCTCATCATTTACATAATTACTATTATATTAATAAAGAGCGTTAAAACAACCGCTTCAATAAAACATATCACTCAAAATGTTTTTACCTCCACCACCTCAATATCATATATTAAGGTAGTATAAGGCTGCACCATGGCAATTTTTCTTCTTCCGAAAGCCAATTCACTGGGTATAATTAACGTTGCTTTTGTACCTGCAACCATTTTTAAGAGTCCCTCTTGCATGCCTTTGGTTATTTTTCCTTGCGACATATCAATCTCAATGGGCTTGTCTTGCTTATCAATCAAGGCACCATCCAAGGTTGTACAAGTGTATGTAATTTTCACTTTAGATGCTTGGGTAATTGGATTTCCCGTGCCTGCTTCTCTTTCAATGTAATAAAGCCCCGAAGTATCTGGCAATACCTGAATTTGATTGAGCGAAATAAACTCCTTTATCCTTTGTGGTTCGGCTACTCTTCGTGCCTCGTTGTCGCGTTCAATCTCCTCGGGTGTGCGCGTCTCTATTGACTCTTTGGGTTTAATGCCTAGCAGCTTAATCCTAAAATTCATCTTTGTGCCTTTCTTGATGTAACGAGGCATAGCAGTTTTGAAAGTTTTGGCATAGATAGAATCGGCACTTACTCTGAAAATAGCTGAATCTCCCACTGCCATCATCAACATCCCTTCTTCAAGACTGCCTTTGAAAGTAGGCGCCAATAGTTCAAAAACATTATCGGGTCGGCTCACCCTCGAGTCGAAAATAACTGAATCCTTGTGATTGGTGTAAACAAGAATGGTTTTAATTAAATCTCCGGCAGCAGGTTTTATCTTCCCTCCATTGCTGAAAATTTTATACTCAAGTCCTGTAGCAGTTTTCTCGAAGGCAACCTTTTTTTGACCAAAAGCTGCACTGCTTAAAAATAGGGTTAAGAGGAGCAGACTTTTAGCTGTCATGTTACTTTACATCAAGTAGTTCAACTTCGAATATAAGTGTGCTAAATGGCTTAATTGGCCCTTGATTCATTTCGCCATAGGCAAGATTAGAGGGGATAATAAATGTTGCCTTACCGCCTGAATTCATCAGTAGCAATGCCTCATCCCAACCCGGAATAACTTCTCCATTACCAACTGTAAATTCAAAAGCACTGTACGTTCTTCCCTCTTGATACATGTTATTTTCCTTTGCTATTTTTTCATTGTTAGTATCAAATAAAGTACCATCAATCAATCTACCCACATAATTCATTTTAACCTTCTTACCTTTTTCAGCTTTAGGTCCTTTACCTTTCATTTTTTCAATATAAATTAAGCCACTTGCTGTTGGAGCAGTTGTAATTTTGTTATCGGCAAGATATTTATCGAGATTTACTTTTTCTTCTGCCTTAAACTTTTGTGCCTCAGCTTCTGCCACCGCCATTTTTTCGGCACGCATTTTCTCTATTTCGGCTTTTGTTTTGATGTCTTCTACCTTCACAAAAAAGGTGAGCATACTTCCTTTTGCTATTCCCTTGGGCAACTCTTGCATTCCAAAAGTTTTGGCGAATAGAGAGTCAGCGCTTACCATAAAACTAGCGCTATCACCCGGTGAAAGCATCGCAAATCCTTCTTCTAAACCACCTTTAAAGGTTGGCTTGGTAAGCGGTACAGGAACTTTTCTGCCTTGAGCAATTGAATTAAATATCACACTATCTTTTTCATTTTTGTATACCATGTCCATCATGATTACATCGCCTTCTGCTGCTTTCTTACCTTTTTCATCATGTTTGAAAAACTTGTAATACAATCCGTCTTTGGTTTGCTCATAACCCGGATACTTAGAATTGTTGCATGCTAAAAAAGTGAAACAAGAGATACTGAATAAACTTGTTAGTGTGATAAAGTTGAATTTCATTGATTGACGTTTTTTTAAATTGAGGTACGAAAGTAATGATAAATTTAATTGACACTTAATTTTAAATTGAGCCAACATTAAATTAACAAATATTGGGCACTTAAAAAGCATACTACTGTCCTATGATTTTTAATAACACGCTCATTAAAATACCATGGGCAACTCCATCAACAGGAGGTGTGCCTCTTCGGTTGCTTGAACATGCAGTTCGTTGATATCCCAAATGCCAAGTGCATCACGTTTGCCCAATTGATGTTGATTATTAATGGTAACTGCCCCCTCAATTAAAAAGGCATACAACCCATTCCCATTTATTTGAATAGTGTAAGAAAGTGCTGTGCCCGGCTGCATATCGGCTAGTTGAAAAAATGCGCGTTGATTGATATTCATGCCAACAGGATTGCCATCAGGTGAGATAACTTGTTGAAATTTATTTTTCCGGTCTTCTGGATTAAGTCTTACCTGATTGTAGCGAGGGGTGATATTTCTGACTAATGGAAAAATCCATATCTGCAATAAATTTACTTCTCGATCAGCATTAGGATTGTATTCTGAATGCGTAATGCCACTACCTGCACTCATCATTTGAATTTCGTTTTCACTAATTCTGCCGATGTTACCCATGCTATCCTTATGCTCAAGTTCTCCCTTCAGCGGAATGGTAATAATTTCCATGTTATCGTGCGGGTGCGTGCCAAATCCCATACCGGGTGCCACAATATCATCATTTAACACGCGCAAGGCACCAAAGTGTACTTTTTGAGGATTTTGCCACGAGGCAAAACTGAATGAGTGACGTGCGTTTAACCAACCATGATTCACATGTCCACGCTCATGAGCAGGGTGAAAAACAAACTTTTCTGTCATACTAAAAATTTAAAAGTGTATATATTATAGTAACATTATTGAAAGATAAAAGTTAAATTTGTTGATGCATGTGAAGCTAAATTCTATACATTCAAATTATTAACATGTCACATTTAAGCGAGTATGTCGCAAATCTATATTTAATAGGGCATTCAAACAAATTTTACTTATCAGCAACCATTGTTAGAAAAATTTAAACCACAGCGCTTTATTTATGTTTAAGGTATGATGAAATAGATTTAGATTTGTGTATCTTAAATTTAAACTTTCAATGAAAACAATCATTTTTTCTATCTCCGTATTATTATCAACTTCTATTTTCAGTACCTCTCAGGTAACAGCCAACAATCCTCAGTTGGGCAACTACACCGTGGAGCAAAGCAAAACCGATGTGAACCTTAATTTAGTGCTTGTAGAATTAACGGAAGGCATCATTCCTAAGGGATTTGACAAAGCATGGAAAACCATAGGGCCACAATGGGCAGACAAGGTAAAATCTGCTGCTGAAGTTTCTTTGTTGAGTGCTTCACTGCTAGAATTGGCTGATAATATCAAAGACAAATACTACAAACCAACTTGGGAAAAATCGAAAGAGAAATGGGTAAAACAAGTGAAGGATGCACGCAGTAGCTTAGCATTGGCAGGCCTCTTGAAATCGTTATATAACAACCTCAATCCCGAAGTTTTTACCGCAGATTGGACAGGCAAAAGTTCAATTTGGCTTGAAACGCTCAGCAAAATTGAATAATAAAAAATAATATACCAGAATTAGTTTTTTAATTGTAAAGATGATGACATCAAGAATTTCAACCCCATTTTTTTCGCTAATATTTTTAGTGCTTGCAAACCTGAGCACCGCTTCGTTTGCATCAACAAAGTTCAAGGTTGATTTAAATGCACCCCATGAGCAAGGGGTTGTAATTTTAAAGGTTAAAAAGCAGTATGCCAATCAATGCGAGGCAACCCGCATCAACTCAACAAAAATTATTAATTGCTTGATGTCGATTGATGTGGTTGGTTTATCCAAAAAGTTTCCCCTACACCAGTCACCTGCCACAGAGCGCGACAAGTATGGTCGTGAGCTGATAGACCTGTCTCTAATATACGAGTTAAAGGTTAATCCATCAAATAAACTGGATAAAGTGATTCAGCTACTTCTTGCAACAGGTGAGCTCGACTATGCCGAACCGCATTATACGCAACAATTATTATATTCACCCAACGACCCTTCTACCTTACTGCAATATTATCTCAATAAAATATCGGCTTATCAAGCATGGGACATCAGCCAAAGCGATACTAACATTGTTATTGGTGTAACAGATACCGGAACAGACCTCTTTCACGAAGACCTTGTGGGTAACGTAAAGTATAACTACCTCGACCCTATTGATGGGATTGATAATGACACCGATGGATACATTGACAATTACTATGGTTGGGATTTAGGTGAGAACGATAATACACCACAATGTAATGCCAATTTCCATGGCTTGCACAGTACAGGTATTTCAAGTGCTATGGTTGATAACAATACCGGTATTGCAGGGGTGGGCTTTAAGGCCAAATACTTACCAATCAAAATTTCTGATGCAGCAGGTACATTAAATACATCTTATGAAGGAATTGTATATGCCGTTGATCATGGCTGTCAAATCGTGAATTGTTCTTGGGGAGGAATTGGTGCCAGCCAATTTGGACAAGATATAGTTAACTATGCCGCCATCAATATGAATGCCCTAGTAATTGCCTCTGCCGGAAACAATGGCGATGATGTACTTTTTTACCCTGCCTCCTACAACAATGTGCTCAACGTGGCTGCTACCGATCAAGCTGATCACAAAAAACTGAATTCAACCTATGGAATAACCATTGATGTGTGCGCCCCCGGTGAAGATATTTTGTCAACTTGGACCAACAACACCTATGTGGCTTCAGGAGGTACCTCCACCGCTGCTCCTGTAGTTGCCGGTGCTGCAGCCATTGTAAAATCACACTTTCCCAACTATTCGGGCATACAAATTGGAGAGCAGTTGCGGGCCACAGCCGATAACATTGATACTGTTGCATTCAACGCTCCTTGGGCCGGTAAGCTGGGCGCAGGCAGAATAAATTTATTTAAAGCACTCACCGACAGTAACGCAGTATCAGTTGTACTAACCAATAGCAGCGTTACCGATAACAACGACAATGCATTTGTTGTAGGCGATACACTCAACATCATAGGCGAATTTACCAACTATCTTGCTCAAACAAATGCTGTATCGGTGAAAGCATCATGTGCCTCTGCTTTTATCCAAATGATCGACAGCACTATCACGTTGGGTAACATGAATACTCTGCAAACGGTAAACAATAACGCATCACCTTTTAAAGCAACTATATTAAGCGGTGCACCTATCAATGCTCCTGTTGAATTTAAATTAAAAGTAACAGACAGTGCCGGACATCAATTTACCTACTATGTTGCCATAGTGATTAATGTAGACTTTATCAATATCAACATTAATGAGGTAGCTACCACGGTAACCAGCAAAGGAAATATTGGTTACAATAACAGTTCAACACAAGGATTAGGTTTTGTATACAACAATAGCAACTTGCTTTATGAATCCGGCTTGCTCATTGGTGCAGGCCCAACACGTGTATCCGACAGGGTGAGAGGGAATCCGGGCACCCAAGATACCGACTTCTTGTCCGTTTCAAATGTTTCGCGAATTATTCCGGGCGTAGTTTCTGAATTTGATGTCACAGGAAGTTTTAATGACAACGGTGCAGCTGCCAATGCTATTCCCGTAAAGGTGCTTCAAAACTCCTATGCATGGAGTACACCCGGCAACACGAAATATGTCATCTTCAAATACAAAGTAATCAATACCGGTGCAGTACTGCTCGACAATCTGTTTATTGGAGTATTTGCCGATTGGGATATTATGAATAGCAACTTAAATAAAGCAGCATTTGATGCACCCAACAAGATGGGTTTCTGCTACAGCACGCAGTCGAACGGACTTTATGCAGGCATCAAACTGCTCAGCAATACAGCCCCTGTGGTTCACTATGCCATGGATAACATTGGTGGTGGTGGTGGTGGAATTGATCCGGTGGGTGGCATTAACACTGCTGAGAAATTTACCGGGATTTCAACCAATAGAACAAATGCAGGAGGAGCCGGTAGCGGCAACGATGTTACTCATTTTGTAAGCAGTGGGCCATTTGTAGTGAACCCCAACGATACGGTTGAGGTAGCTTTTGCTTACATTGCAGGTGATAGTTTAGCCGACCTACAGAGCAGTGCTGCAGCAGCACAAGTAAAATATGACAATAGCTTAGTAGTTGTTAAAAATAATCACACCCAATATCCGGCTTTCATTGTTTATCCTAATCCGGTTAAAGATATGCTCTACATCAGCTCCCCAAATACTGCAGCAAGCAATTGTGTGGTCAATGTGCTGAATATCGAAGGCAAAATAATCATGCAGCACAATATCATTAATCAGCAAGCAACTTTCGGCATTCCGATGTCAGGTATAGAAAACGGTATTTACTTTGCACAAATCATTACTGAGTCAGATGTAAAAACAGTAAAATTTATAGTGAACAGATAATTATTTAAGCCACCTATCGTCATTCCACCATCTTTTGCAACCTAATGTAAGTTGAAAAAATATACAACAGCCGAAGAAGCCGTAAAGGTTATCAAAAGCTATGATAAAGTTTTTGTTCACGGAAGTGCAGCAACACCCGAAGTACTGCTTGCTGCCTTGGAAAAAAGAGCCGATGAACTGAATCAGGTAAACATCATTTCTTTGAGCACCTACGGCAACATGCCAATTGCACAGCTCAAGTATAAAAACTCCTTTTATTTTAATACGCTTTTTGTTTCGCAGCACACACGCGAACTTATAACGCAGGGCATGGGAAGTTATATTCCCGTTTTCTTGAGTGAGATCCCTGCCCTATTTCATCGTAAAATTATTGTTCCTGATGTTGCGCTTATTCATGTATCTCCCCCCGACAAGCATGGTTATTGCTCCTTAGGCGTGTCGGTAGACATATGTTTATCGGCACTTAAAAATGCGAAGTATGTAATTGCACAGGTGAATTCAAAAATGCCCCGTACTCATGGTGACGGCATGATTCATGTAAATGAAATCAACGCATTGGTTGAAGTTGAACAATCCTTACCTGAAATCGATTATACCAAGGAAATTACAGAAGTTGAACAAACAATTGGAAAATACTGCGCATCGCTGATTGAAGATGGTGCAACCTTACAAATGGGAATTGGATCGATACCCGATGCTGTGCTAAGCATGCTCGAAAATCATAAAGATTTAGGTGTGCATACCGAGATGTTTTCCGTTGGGACCATCAATTTATTGAAAAAGGGTGTCATTACCAATAAATACAAAAAGAAACATCGAAGAAAAATTGCCACCTCATTTGCAATTGGCAATCGTGATATGTATGATTTTATACATGATAATCCTGTTTGTTCATTTCTTGAATCGGATTATATCAACGATGCCTATGTGATTGGTAAAAACCCTAAGGTAACAGCTATCAACAGCGCCATAGAAATTGACCTAACCGGACAGGTGTGTGCTGATTCTATAGGGACTAAACAATTCTCGGGTGTTGGCGGACAGATGGATTTTATGCGCGGGGCATCGATATCGGAAGGTGGCAAACCAATTATTGCGATGTCATCGGTTACCACTAAAGGTGCCTCTAAAATTGTTCCTGTGCTGAAAGAAGGTGCGGGAGTGGTGAGCACAAGGGCCAATGTTCACTACGTGATTACCGAGTATGGCATTGCCTCTTTGCATGGCAAAAATTTAATTGAACGTGCCAAAGCGCTGATTGAAATTGCACATCCTGCGCATCGCGAAGCATTGGATCAAGCAGCTCGAATTAGGTTTAACAATCACTCCTTCTAAGGGTTATAGTTCTTTTTTACTGAAAATACTGTTTGATTTTACTTAGTGGCTTCCTTATTAGGGTGAGCAATCCCGGCTTCAAACCATTTATGGCCCACGCTTTTTTATCCTCTTGATTGGCCTTATATCTGTTTTTAAAACTAACATTGCTCTGCCCACCTGCACGCATATTCACAATAAGCATAGGTAGGTATGCAACCATTACTTCATGTTTATGAATAAATCTTAACATCAACTCATAATCGGCCGATGAGCGAAGCGAAAGATTAAAACTGCCGTATTTTTCGTAACAAGTTTTGCGTGCAAAAAAAGTAGGATGTGGCGGCATCCACCCCTTTAGGAAAAGTCCTTTTTTATATTCTCCCGATCGCCATTTTCTGATAATCTTGCTTGTATCGTGCCGATCAACATAATTCAAATCACCATAAACCACATCGGTATGAGTTTGCTTGAAAAGCGCTACAACCTTGCTAATGACATTATTAGAAGCATACATATCATCAGAGTTTAAAGCTACCACAACATCACCGCTTGCCATACTTATACCTTTTGAAATGGCATCGTAAATACCATTATCTTTTTCCGATATAATTTTTGCAATTTTGTTTTTGTAGCGATTCACAATTGCCAATGTACTATCAGTTGACAATCCATCAATGATGATGTATTCAATGTCCTGATAATCTTGATTAACAACAGATTTAATAGTGTCTTCAACAGTTGACTCGCTGTTATAGGTAACAGTAACAATGCTTACTTTCATACATCAATTATAAATAGCTCAATTGTCTCATTCTTACCGGCTTTGCAGGATTTCCTTGGTATATGGTGTAAGCATCTAAATTACGTGTAGCAACACTACCTACTGTAAGTATGGAATGACTCTTACAAACTACACCGGAGCATACAACTGACTTTGCTCCTATCCAAACACCATCTTCCAACGTGATTTCCCCTACAATCAAATCAAAGGTTGTTTTTTTATAATTGTGGTTGCCACATAAAAGTAGTGCACCTTGAGAAATACAAACGTTATTGCCAATCACCACCTTAGCTAAATTATCAATCCAAACATCTTCACCAATCCAAACATTATCACCAACCTCAAGTCTCCATGGATATTTGATATTTACCGAAGGTTTGATTACAACACCACTGCCAACCTTTGCGCCAAATAAGCGAAGTAGAAATACCTTAACTCCCATATCAGGGAACCATCGAGAAGTAAAAAAGAACATGTTGGTATAATACCAAATCACCATTTTAAGCCGAGAAGCACCGGGCTTATACCAATCATTTTTAAATTTTCCTAAATTGGTTTGGGCAGTATACATAGTGGTAATGATCTTGCAAATATAATACAGATGCACAATATAACGATAATGGCTCATTTTTATTGCTGCGGATTAGGCAAGAGCCTTATATTTGTGGTTTATAAAGTTGACTCAATATGATGCGAGTAGCGTTAGTAACAGATGGCATATTTCCTTACGTGATGGGTGGCATGCAAAAGCACTCCTATTATCTGTGCAAGTACCTTGTGCGTATGGGCGTGAAGGTTGATCTGTACCATACCAATTTGAGTAGTTATGATATTCATGAACTTGAGCTTTTTTCTGAAGAGGAGAAGCAACATATCAACTCCATCGTGATTAAATTTCCCGAATCAGATAAAATGCCCGGGCATTATTTAAGGTCTTCGTTTAAGTATGCATTAAAAATTTACGATGAATTGAAACAGAGACCGAAACCTGATTTCATTTATTGCAAAGGATTTGCAGGTTGGAAACTTGCCATAGAAAAAAAGTTGGGTAGGCTTAACATACCAATGGCGGTTAATTTCCATGGCTACGAAATGTTTCAACCTGCACCTTCATTTAAATCAAAAATTGAACAATTACTCCTATTCCGTGGCCCCGTTAAATATATTTGCAAGCATGCAGATTTCGTGATGTCGTATGGTTCAAAAATCAATGATGTTATAGCTTCCATACCTATTCCCACTTCAAAAATTGTTGCCATACCAACAGGAATTGAGGAGCAATGGCTCAATACGCAAATAAAACCTACCGAATCGAAAAAGAAATTTTTATTCATAGGTAGATTTGAACGAAGAAAAGGTATTGAAGAGTTGCATACTGCACTTTCAAAAATAAATGACAATGTATCTTTCGAATGCCATTTTATTGGCCCTATTCCAGAGAGTTCACGTCTTGTTAGAAGCAACTTAATTTATCATGGTGCAATCAGCGATCAAGAAGTGATTAAAAAAATTACGCGCAATTGTGACATCTTTTTGTGCCCTAGCTACAGTGAAGGAATGCCCAACGTAATTATGGAGGCAATGGCGAGCGGACTTGCCGTTATTGCAACCAACGTGGGAGCTGTTAACTTACTTGTAAGTGACAAAAACGGATATTTATTGGAATTGAAGGAGCTCAATGATTTGACTAATGTCATCAATCATTTTATTGTTAAAAATCCAAGCGAAATTGATTTGATGAAGAAACACTCTAGCGAGCTCATCAAAAACAACTTTCTTTGGACATCGATTGCCCGCATTCACCTCGATTTTTTCAATCGTGCTGTATCAGCCAACCCCACAAACCCAAAGCAACAAAGCTGATGCTAAATAACTCAAGAACAACACTGTTAATTTTCATTTCGGTTTTTGTCAGCTCCATTACCTTCTGGAAGACACCGTTTGAGGGTTACTTGCATTATGTTATTTTTGTCTTGTTGCTTCCCGGTTTTATTAAAAGATTCGGAATACCTAAAACACCTTTCATTCTACTTTTCATTCCTGCGGTTTTCGGTATTTTACAAATTTATGCGGGTAATAATACCTGGGCTGGTTTCATAAAAATATTTGTTGGTGTATTGCTTTCTACAAGTTTTTATGAATACGTTATGCTGCACTATAATTTTGATATAGAAAAAATATTTACCTATTACATCAAAGGTGCATATTTTGTTTCTATTATTGGATTTGTGCAGGTGGCTAGTTATTATGCCGGATTTGAGCCGGGTTACAATTACGGATGGCTTCTGAATAAATGGGGCTGTGTACCAAACTCGAGTGGTGGTATTCGAATGAACTCTATCTTTTCTGAAGCATCGCAGTGCGCTATTATGCTCGCCCCAGCGGCATTTGTAGTGATATATAATATCATTTACCGAAAAACATATTACATACATCCTCAAAAGGGCTTGGTAATTTTATTGGCCACTGTGCTCACCACCTCATCAACAGGATTTATCGGATTTTTCGTAACAGGAATTTTAATTATTCTCAATCACGCTAAGATTTCAAACTTTATAGGTGCGGGATTTTTATTCTTTGCACTAGGTACTGTATTGCATAACAACAGTCCCGAATTCAAAGGCCGTATCGACAGTGCATTAGGTATATGGGTAGATCAAGATTTTTCTCTTGAAAATATGAACAGCTCCAGTTTTGTACTGTACAACAATTATCACATTGCCATGGAGAATTTCAAAGCCAATCCTGTAGCAGGCAGTGGCATTGGGTCTCACTCTGTAGCTTTCGACAAATACTCACTTACCCTCAGAAGCGGAATTCTTGATATTGAATTTAACAAATCTGATGCAAACAGTTTATTTTTGCGCCTGTTATCAGAAACGGGAATGGTTGGCATATTATTCATTTTGATTTTTATCGTGAAATTTTATGTTAACAGAAGTCGCAACAACCCAGAATCACGTCACTGGATTATTGGCAATGCAGTGTTGGTAATTATCATACTTTATTTATTACGACAAGGTAACTATTTCATTAATGGATTTCCTTTGTTCATGTGGATATATTACTACAACTACAAAAATTTTCAAGCTAAATATGTGAAACAACCTGAAACTGAAACCACATCAAATGCAACCGCCTATGCATAAGATTATATTTCTTTATACTGAATTAGCCGGCTACTTTTTGTCCTGTGTAAACGAACTAACCAAACAAAAAAATGTAGAGGTGCATATCGTTCGTTGGCCTGTAAATAAGGAAGCCCCTTTTAATTTCTCTTTCAATAGTGCCGTTAAGGTATATAATCGAAATGATTTTTCAGAAAGGTCGTTACTTGATTTGGTAAGTGCTATCAATCCCGATGTGATTTACTGCAGTGGTTGGATTGACAAAGGTTATCTGCACGTTTGCAAGCAATTTAAAAAACAAATTCCTGTAGTTGTTGGTTTCGACAATCAATGGAAAGGTACCCTAAAGCAACACCTTGCCTCTTTACTCAGCTTCACAAAAATACATCCATACTTTAATCATTGTTGGGTGCCAGGTAAACCTCAATATGAGTATGCATTACGTCTTGGATTTAAACCCAATACCATCCTTACAGGATTTTACTCCGCAGATTATAATTTGTTCCATAGCTTTTATGAAAAGTATACAGCCCTTAAAACGGAAGCGTTTCCTAAAAGATTTATATACGTGGGCAGATATTATGATTTCAAGGGTATTGAAGAAATGTGGCAGGCCTTTGTCAATCTGGACAAAAGACTCAATACAAATTGGGAGCTTTGGTGTCTCGGTACAGGTAGTATTACCCCAATTAATCATCCTAAAATTAAACACTTCGGATTTATTCAGCCCGACAAATTGGAAGAATTCGTGAGTCAAACAGGTGTGTTCATTCTTCCCAGCAGGTTTGAACCTTGGGGCGTTGTGGTGCATGAATTTGCTGCGGCAGGTTTTCCATTACTTTGTAGTTCCGCTGTTGGCGCCATTGCTGCGTTCCTTGAAGAAGGTGTAAATGGCTATGTGTTTGAAGTAAAAAATAGCTCATCTATTGAAGCAACAATGGAAAAAATAATTCAAAAATCAGACAAGGAGTTAATCAATATGAGTAAAGTAAGTGCCAACAAAGCAGCTACAATAACCTGCGAGAATTGGGTAGAAAGTTTAATGAGTTTACTGAAAAAATAAATTGAGGACATGTGCGGAATAAATGGAATACTTGGAATTGAGAATCCCGAAACAGGTAGCAACTGTATTGGCAGCATGAATAAAAAAATGGCTCATCGCGGACCTGATGATGAAGGTGTTTTTGCTGATGTAAACATTGCTGTGGGCCAAAGAAGACTCTCAATTATTGATCTCTCGAGTGCAGGGCATCAACCCATGTGGAGCAACGATAAGCGCTATTGCATTGTATACAATGGAGAGCTTTATAACTTCCAAGAATTACGATTTGATTTAGAAAGAAGCAGTAGAGGTAGTTCAGAAATGCCCTACCATTTTGTTACCAAAAGTGATACAGAAGTTATATTAGCAGCATATAGCAGATGGGGAAAAGATTGTCTGAGCAAATTCAATGGAATGTTTGGCTTTGCAATTTGGGACACTGAAAAAAAAGAGTTGTTTATAGCGCGCGATAGGTTAGGTGTAAAGCCAATTTACTATAGTTTAAAAAATAACATCCTGGTCTTTTCTTCCGAATTAAGATCTCTGCTCGAATCCAACATCATTCCTCGTAAACTCAACAAGGATGGCCTTGTTGATTACCTACGCTATCAAACTGTGCACGCCCCTCAAACCATTGTGAAGGATGTTTTTATGCTGATGCCGGGGCACTTCATCAAGGCGAGTATCAACGCTTTCAACATCGAAAAATATTGGGACATTAATCAATTTACACCTGCTGCCGGCATTGATGATTCATACCATGAGGTTTGTGAAAAAGTACGCACACTTTTCGAAAAATCGGTACAACGCAGACTTGTTGCCGATGTGCCGTTCGGAGCATTTCTTTCGGGCGGTATCGACAGCAGTGCGGTGGTGGGTATGATGAGTAAAGTTTCAACCAATAAGGTAAAAACATTTTCAGTAATTTTTGATGATGAGCAATTTAGCGAAGCTTCCTATGCCCGTATGATTGCAAATAAATTCGATACAGAGCATCACGAAATAAAACTCACGCCCGATGCTTTTAAAAATGAAATCGAAGATGCACTCAAGGCAATTGATCACCCTAGTGGCGATGGTCCAAATACATACGTAGTAAGTAAGGCCACTAAAAATGCAGGAATTACAATGGCACTATCGGGTTTGGGAGGCGATGAACTTTTTGCAGGTTATGATATTTTTAGTCGTTCTTTAAAATTAGAAAAAATGAAATGGCTGAGTGGAATCCCGGGAATTTCGATCGCTGCAGCCATCAATAAAAAGCTGAAGCCGGGAATAGCAAGTGCCAAGTTGGAACATTTGTTCAAACAAAATTCATTGGACTTCAAACACACTTATCCATTATCGCGAATGGTATTACTCGATGATGAAATCAAAAAGCTTATTGGTGAGCAGCATCAATTGAAAAATGTTGTAGCTGAAATGGCGAAAAAAATTGCCGTAAAAAAACATGGAATGATAACAGCAGTTAGCATTGCCGAAATAAGCACTTATATGCAAAATGTGTTATTGCGTGATACTGATCAAATGAGCATGTCGCATGCACTAGAAATAAGAGTTCCTTTTCTTGATTACGAGTTGGTTCAATTTGTAATTGGCCTACCCGATTCATATAAAATGCCAGTTACTCCAAAAAAACTTTTGGTAGATGCTATGGGCGATTTGCTGCCCAATGAAATTGTAAACAGGCCCAAAATGGGATTTACCCTTCCATGGAAAAATTGGCTCAAAACAGACTTAAAGAATCTATGCGAACACAACCTCCGGTTGCTTGGTAAAAATCCATTTTTTGAAGCTGCAGCTGTTGACTCACTTTGGCAAAGATTCTTGAATGATGACCCATTTGTATCATGGAGCAGAGTGTGGCATTTAGTGGTATTGCAGCATTGGATTTCAGAAAATAAAATAGTTGAATAATAGAAGGCGAATTCTACCATTGCACTTAAAATCCTCGCTAGATTTAGTTTACCACTTATTGTGAGTATCGCTGTATTGATAATCAACTTCAAACATGTTGATGAAGCCCATCACCTTTATCGAACAAGTACCACCCTACCATTATAGGTTCTACTAATTCCTTTTATATCGATTACTTTCAGCAAATATACATAAGCGCCTTGAGGAGACTCTACTCCTTCAAACCTTCCATCCCAGACAGCTTCAGGGCCTGTACTAGAAAAAACAATTTCACCCCAACGGTTAAAAATCTGCATTACATACTCCTTAATGCCTATGCTTGATGGCTTGAATTTATCATTTAATCCATCGCCATTAGGTGTGAATGCATCAGGAATAAATAGTCTGAACTCGGGAGAAATGTATACGGTTATGCTGATACTATCTGTACAATCAAATTCATTTTTCACTATTTGAGTCACTCGAAAAAAGCCCGTGTCACTGAAAGTATGTGTATAACTGCAATCTTCAACATAGGTACCATCACTAATTCTTAAGGCACAAAAGATACTTTGCTTGGACGTATCGGTAAAAGTAATTATAGGTTCAAAAATACTGGCCTCATTGGGAGATGCGATGAACCCTGCCTGAGGATTAGGATATACAGTCACTGCATTGGGATACACAAAAGTTGAAGTATCCACACAACCGGTTGTGGTAACGATGGTTAGTGTAAGGGTGTAACTACCCGGGATGTTGTATTCATGTGCAGGTTTTTGCACATCTGTGCTGCTATTATCACCTAAATTCCATTGGTATAGATATGGGGTTGCAGCCACGCTGCTGTCAATCAATTCAACAAATACAGGACTACAACCGGTACCACCAATGATTCCAAAATTTGCCATGGGACTCGGATACAATCCCACTGAGTCGGTAATAGTTTTTAAGCACCCATATTGACTGACTGATAAGGAAACAGGAAAAACTCCTAATTGATTATAAACTACATCTTGTGGCGCTTGCAAATTACTTTGATTGAGGGAGGCATTAGGCCCAAAGTTCCAATCAAAAACAGCATCTGTGGTGTAAGCCCCGGTGGCGTTAAAATCAAAACTATTCCCCGCAAAACATTGGTCACCTGCTCCTGAAATACTTGGATTGAGTAGCGGGAATACCCAAAATAAAATGGATGCTGTATCACTGCATATACCCTGATTAGTGGCCACAAGGGTAATATTATAAACCCCGGAATCAGGATAAATGTAAGTTGGCTGAAACAAATTACTGGTATCTGAACTGATACCCGGAACACCAAAGTCCCAATGCCAATTGGAAGCATTAATAGAGTTATTTCCGAAATCAATTTGATAACCCACGCAGTATTGATTTACCGAGGAAATATCTGCAACCGGTCGGAGAACAGTAAGTACATTTCCATTGCCGCTGTATGTTTCAGTGCAACCATATTGAGAAATAGTTAAACTAACCGAGTTGCTTCCTAAATTTGAGAAGCTTATATCCGTGGGGTTTTGCTGAGTGCTTGTTTGAGGGGTTGCATTACTTCCAAAATCCCATAAAAAGGTGGCATCTGATGAAAAGCTGCCCCCCGCAATAAAATCAAAACTGTTGTTGTCAAAACATTGCGGAGCAGGTGAAACAATATTTGGATCTAACAACGGATAAACCTCAAAAACAGAATATGCCGTATCGTAGCAATTGCCGCTTGGGTCATAAGCAACCAACATTACCGTATAAGTTCCTGTGTCGGCATAGGTGTAACTGGTTGAGATTGAGTTTGAGGTATCGGCAAGGGTAGCTGGGTCACCAAAATTCCAGAAGTAAGTATTCGAATTGACACTGGCTGCCCCACTGAAATTGACCGTGTTTCCATTACAAAAAGTAGTTTGCGCAGGAATAGAGGCAATAGCAGCATCACAAAATAAAATGTTGAACTGAAAATCTCTTTTATTGGTGCTTAACAACACCCCGTTTCTATATTCGCTCACGCAAACACCAACTACATATTGTCCAATATTTGTCGGGGTTCCGTTTAAGTAACCTGTATTGGCATTGATGGCAAAGGCTGGTGAAGCATCAATGGGATAGGCTCCTGAATATCCACCCAAAAAAGTAACCAACGGAAAAGGAGGTGGATCTGGAGGATTGGGCGCAGGGCTGGCGGTGGAACCACCTGTGTATGGGTCACATAAACTATATACAAGCAAATCACCATCAGGATCGGTAGCTACGTGATCAAAATTAAAATTGACATTACTGCATAAAAACAGTGGGGGAAAATTGGTAAACCTTGGGCTGCTGTTGCAGTTTGCAAGTCCAGGGTCAGGAATATGTGCCAAATAACTTGCACCGGTTGATCCCGGGTCAAATAAATTGGTGATTGTTCCATTACGACAACAACGTTGGTAAACAATATTATATCCACCCGCTAAAGGCGGTAAATTAACAACTTCTTCATAAATCGCCTCTTCTACACAAACATTGGTTGGTGGCACAAGGCAGGGACTAATTACTACCGGAGGTATAGGATTAGGGCCAGTGTAAAACATCTCGATAGTGTTCACAAGCGTTCCCGATGCATTGTAAATACCAACAGCTGCAGGGGAATCAAATGGCGCTTGCCCATTAAAACAATCGCGATAGAGCTTTAGCGTAATGCGATAGTTGTTGTTGCCTAAACAAGTATAATAAATTTCTCCCCCAACTATATGAGTTGCCGAGACCTGCATCCCTATCAGGAGAGAAATCAATAATATAAAGTACTTGCTTACACTCAATTATCTTTTTATTTGCTAAACAAGTTTTAATAAAAAAGGTTCCGTTTTTTATTTCATCAATTGGAAAAACCCTTTCTTAGGATCGATGGTTCCCAATTCCAAAGTGAAATAATAAACACCCGGATTTAAATCAGCCGGAGACCAATTATTTTGATAATTATCGGATTGATAAACTCTATTACCCCAGCGATTAAAAACCTCTAACTTAGGCTGAGGGAAAAGCTCTAAATTTTCGAATACTAAAAACTGATTTTCGCCATCTCCGTTTGGTGTAATGATGTTTGGCACTACCACATCACAATCGGTTCTGAGTGGCACGCTAACTTCATCAATGGCAGTATTGCCGCATAAATCTGTAACAGTAACGTTATAAGTTACCGTGTAATCTATAATTGGACTAATAGACACTGCATTATTACCTGGAAAGCCAGCAAGGGTAACCAAATCTTGCCATAAATAGCTGTAAGTTCCTGCGCCACCATCAGCAATAACGCTCAAGGTAATTGGATTTCCCGGGCAAACAGTGGTATCAGGACTTGCAACAGCTGTAAGCTGACTATAAGTTTGCACATTCAAAGTGATGCTATCGGTTACAGGTGATTGCTGACAAGCATCAGCCATAGTAAGATAGTAAGTAGTAGTTACAGAGGGCTGAGCAATTGCTGCTGAATCTCCTCCCAATGGCACTGCTCCTGCACTCCATGTAAACGTGTATGGTCTGCGACCATTGCTGAATATTGGCTCAAGCTCGGTTCCAACATTTGGACAAGGCACGGTAATATCTTGCCCCAGGTCGAGTGTGATTGGCAAATAAGGCACCACAGTAGCCGTTACGTTAAACTGAACAGGCGCAGTACCGCAAGCATCAGTTACAACAAGCACATAGGTGGTTGATTGGGTAAGGTTATTGGGCGTTGTATAGGTACTACCTGTTCCCACCGGTGCACCGTTTAAAGTCCAAGCATAGGTGTAACCCGGGAAACCGCCCGATGCTTGTGCAGTAAGCGTACTCGCCTGATTTGGACACAAAATTTGTGTAGCATTTGTAGTTGCTGTAATCGGTGAGGCCGTTGGCACGTTTACCGTGATGGTTTGAGAAACAGGCTGAGAACTGCAAGAATCTGTTACAGTGTAAGTGTAAGTTGTTGTAGAACCCGGATTTACTGTTATGGTTGCGGCAGTATCACCTGTATTCCACACAACAGTATAGGGAGGATAACCACCAATAAATGAAGAATTAATGGTAACTGCATCACCCGGACAAGTAATATTATAGGTGGATTGCGCATTTGTGATAATTGGAGCAAGCGGGAAAATCATAATACTATCGGTTACGATTGAACTCAAACCGCAACCCACTTGAAAGTATGATATCACAATTGACTCATCAGGTTCCGCCACGCCATCATTAACTGCACTTACAGTAAACTGAATTTGATTTTGACCGGGAAGGAAAACGATGGTGTCATTGAGTGCGTTGTAGTCGGTGCCAGCAATTGCTGTACCGGTTATAGTTATTGGAAGAATTAGGGTATCTGCAGCAGCACCCGGACGGGTAAAATCAATAATTGCTGTACCGCAACCTTCAACAATAGAATTGTTGATGCCTGCAGTGATAATATCCAGATTGATAGGTGTTCCGATACTTACAAAAACAGAGTCAATTGCTATAAGGCTTCCGCATCCATCATTGATCTGTACGATATAGGTTGTGTCTTGTACCCCAATTACGTTAATATTCGGGCTAAATCCAACAAACGTACCTCCAAGTATCCAAGCAAAATTGTAGGGGGGGAATCCACCTGAACCTACAGCACTTAATGTTGCGCTAGATCCTACAGGGATGCATATATCAGCTGCTGAAACCTCTAATGGAAGACCAGGGGGAACATTCACAGTAATGGAGTCAGTTACAGGTATTCCGTAACATGTATCAGTTACTGTGTAATAGTATGTTGTTGTGGTGGTTCCTGGGTTAACTTGAATGGCTGTTGCAGTATCTCCAGTATTCCATACTACCGTATAGGGTGGGTAACCACCACTGAACTGTGCGGTAAGTATAATTGGGGAGTTTGGACAAATAATTGCTGTATCGGGAGCATTGGCTGTTACAGGCGCAACGGGTACAATCCAAATACTTGAGGTAATTAAAAAAGACCCACAAATATCTTGTGTAAAAGAGATAATGATCGACTCAGGACCTTCACTGATACCGTCATTGTTTGGGATGATAGGCATCACAACAGTATTCTCTCCCGGCAAGAAAGTAATAGTATCGGGCAATGCATTGTAATCTGTTCCCTCAATAGCTGTACCTGAAACTGTAATTGGGAGCGATAGCGTGTCGGCCACAGAACCTGGTCTGTAAAATGTAAAAGCCGCTTGTGAACATCCCTCAACAATAGTAGTATCTCCGTTTAGTGTATTGGATACAACTGAAACAGCATTGGAAGTAAAACTCAAGGCCTCTAAAAATACCCCTGAATCGAGTGTGCCATCTGAACCATCTGCAATTGCTAATCTAATGTGATAGGTTTCACCACAAATAACCGGTGATACCGCTGTAAATACTGTGGTAAATCCATTCAAAGAAACAGAGGCCTGACCTGTATTTGAGATGTAATATTGACCATTTAGGTTTGGTTGAACAGAACTAATCGTAATAGGTAAAGGCGGATTGGTTCCGGGAACCACTGCAATATTTTGAGAATTTCCGGAATAAGGACCGTTTATCCCGGGACCACTAATAAAGAATCCAAAAACATCGTTAAAGGTACTGTTGATCCATTGAGTATATTCATCTGACCCAAAAACATAACGGAATTTTACTGTGTCGGCAGCCGGCACAAAATCGAATTCCAAAATGGCAACATCATTGGTTGAAGAAACACTAAATGTTTGGCCGATTAGCGGAGGGACTGAGTTGGCCAAAGTAAGCAAATCAGGATCAGAACCACCTAAAGGGGCTCCCGTGGGAATTCCTACAGGTGAAAGCGCCTGCACATTTCCAGTTGACATCACGATACCACTATCGAGGCCTAAGTTGGAATTTACCCCATTGAAAAAACCAAGTTGAATCGATTCGCCACCTGCGGGAGTAAAAGTAATGTTACTTGCTGTAACACCCGCGCCCAATAGGATGTTATTTACCAAACTTTGAGCAGCACTTGGGGTATTATAAGCCGTGGTGCTCACTGTAAGTTGTGCCTTAGTAACCGAAACTGTGGCGAGACACAGTGCTAAAACAAAATTGAAAAGTGATTTATTTATTTTCATATGTATGTGATGTTTATCTTATTAATGTTACTGATCCTATTTTATCATACAATCTTCCTGACAAACTTTTTGCCGAGATTCTGTATGAATATACACCTTCAGGAACGTTTTTGCCTTCCCAAAAATAATTATTTAAGTTATTCCCATTGTTGTAAATAATTCCTCCCCAGCGGTCGAAGATAGTAAAATTTAATTCTTTCACCCCTTGCCCTCTTATTTCCCAAATATCATTTAATCCATCATTGTTTGGTGTAAAGGCATTTGGAATCAATACGCGTAAATCAGGATTTACCCATACCACATTCACCACTGTGTCTATACAACCACTTGTATCCTTCATCACCAATTGCACTTGATAACTTCCACTGTCTTGAAAAATATGTTCAGTGTGCAAATTTAATGAAGTTGTGCCATCTGCAAAATCCCACCAATTATTCATAGGATTGATAGAATTATTGGTAAAGATAATATGATAATCGTCCTCCGGATCGGCATGGTAGCTGTAATCAGCAACCGGATAATTAAGTGATACCTGCACATTTGCAGTAGCCAAGCTGCCGCAACTATCGCTAACAGTAACTATATAAACAGAATTGTTAGTAGGGGAAACCGTAATTTCAGGAGCAGTTGATGTCACATTTGTCCAGCTGTACTCATAATTAGCAACACCTCCAAATACCTGAACACTTGCTGTAGCTGATTCTCCCAAGCATATTTTTATTTCCTCCGGTAAAAATGCAGTGAGCGGATTAACCTCTATCAAATTAATTCGTACTGTATCATAACCATGTAAAATGTTACAAGCATCGGTAACCTCAATCACATACCACTGATCTTCAGGAGTAATAAAAGTTGCTGTGCTACCCGGTGTGAAAGGATTTTGCCATGTAAAATTATAGGGAGGCGTTCCTCCTGTGGCTGAGGATGTAAAAGTTACAGGTTGATTGGGACAAACAATATCTTGATCTGAGGAGGCAGTTACAATAATTGGGGCTACAACCGGAACGTTTACGACAACCGTATCATAATCAAAAACTTGCTGACAGGTATCTTGCACCATTACCACATAAGAAGTGGTTACTAAAGGATTTACTGTAATGCTTCGTGTACTTCCTAAACCATTTTGCCAGGTGTAAAAGTAACCGGGAATTCCACCAATGGCGGAAGCATGTAACACTGCAGGATCACCGGCACAATTCAGGGTAGTATCATTACCGGCATTGGCTGTAATGGCAGGAACATCAGCAATATACATATTGATGCTAGAAATTAATGTAGAGCAGGCACCGCCAATAGTAGTGATGGTAATAGTATCTAAACCTTCTGCGAGGTTGTCTTGATAGGCATTAATATTAATAAATGCCGACTGTTGCCCGGGCATGTATACCAAGCTATCGGCAAAATTAGTGTAGTCACCATTATTGGGAGTACCACTAATAATAAAGTGAACGGTATCACCCAGCGTAACATCGCCTGGTCTCATCATTTCAATACTTGCAACCCCACATCCTTCATAAAGTATCGAATCTGTTCCTCCGATACTAACAGAGCCGGTTAGTTGCACCCCTTGGCTGCTGAAGCTGTTCGCCTCCAAAAACACCTTTGAATCAAGAGCGCTATCAGATCCATCGGCAATCGCAATTCTAATATGATAAGTAAGTCCGCAAGTTACGGGTGACATTGCTGTTAGCACCGTGGTAAATCCATTTAATCCCACTGTAGTATTGCCCGGATTATCGATATAATATTGTCCGTTTAAGGCAGGTTGAACCGAACTGATGGTAATTGGCAGTGGGGGATTGGAATTGGGCACCACGGCAATGTTTTGAGAATTTCCCGCGTATGGTCCGTTGATGCCTGGACCACTGATGAAGAATCCAAAAACATCGTTAAAGCTTGTGTTGATGAATAATTGATACTCATTAGAACCAAACACATAACGAAATTTAACGGTGTCCGATGAAGGAACAAAATCGAACTCTAATACTGACACATCATAAACACCATTTACGCTAAAAACTTGATTAATCAGCGGAGGAACAGAGTTGGCTACGTTAAGAAGGTCGGGATAAATGATTGCGTTAAAGTTACCAACCCCTCCTATAAAACTATTGGGCATGGCATCAAGTACATTGCCGCTGCTCAATACAATTCCGCTATCTAAACCTAGATTAGAATTACTTCCATTAAAATATCCTAATTGAAGAGAAGAATTTGCTGCCGGAGTAAAAACAATGTTGCTTGCGGTAACACCTGTTCCTAGTAATACATTGTTTACTAAACTTGTGGCCGGATCAGGGGTGACATAATTGGTTGTGTTTACAACCAATTGAGCTTTCAAATTAAATTGAAAAAGCAGCGATAGCGCAACCGAAGCAATAAATTTGAAACGATTTTTCATGGTGTTCCTTTTGATCCTACTAATAATTAACGTTTTTTAATTAATGTTCGTTAGTATAATCTTTGGTAAAGATATAAAAAAATTAATTCATCCCCTCAATTGATAATTTATACCCCCACCAATTACTGTTCAGTCCCAAGATTTCTGTTCACACCGATGTGAAATAAATAATGACCATAATTTACTTTTACCGATATAATTCTTCAATCATTATTTATCGCTTGATGATTTTAAATTATTGGTCATATTTAACAAGCACATTGCCGTAAAATATAGCTTGAGTAGCTCCTAATAGTTTTTTGGGACTGATATTAATAGCGTGCTGGAATTATAGGAAACTCAATTCATTTTCAGTTATAAACGATGGTTTGTAAAAACAAAGAATATTAAGGGAAGTGCAAAAAAAAGCCTGACGAATTCAGGCTTTTTTGAAAATTTACAAACCGATTAATAATACCTCATTCTAATTACACCGGCCAATTCTTTCGACAAGCGAATTACTTGACGTGTATATCCATACTCATTATCGTACCATACGTACAATACCAAACTTTTTCCATCCTTTGAAACAATTGTTGCAGGGCTGTCAAAAATTGATGCACATGGATTACCAACTAAATCAGTTGACACAAGCTCGTTGGAATTTGAATATTGAATTTGCTCTACCAAATCACCATTTAATGCTGCATCTCTCATAATTTCGTTTACCTCATCTTTACTGCTTACCTTACTAATATTGAGATTGAGGATTGCAAGCGACACATCAGGGGTTGGCACGCGCACAGCATTGCCGGTTAGCTTACCTGCCAAATGTGGCAATACTTTGGCAACAGCTTTATCGGCACCTGTCTCGGTAATCACCATATTTAAAGCAGCCGAACGACCTCTTCTATACTTTGCATGGTAATTGTCCAATAAATTTTGATCGTTGGTATATGAGTGTATGGTTTCAATGTGTCCTCTTTCAATACCCATTTTCTCATCAATAACTTTTAAGACAGGCACAATTGCATTGGTGGTGCAGGAAGCAGCCGAATAAATTGTTTCGTTTTCATCCCATGAACCATTATTTACCCCATGTACAATATTTGGAATATCAC
>JALRAS010000130.1 GCA_023262495.1 Bacteroidia bacterium
GAAGCGGAAAAATCATGCGCAGAATATTACGCAAGATTGCAGAAAATGAACTCAGCAGTTTAGGCGACACCTCTACCCTACTCGATCCCGCAGTGGTTGATGAAATAATCAAAGGGAGGGTATAAACGCAGCACCTTAATACAATCCTTAGAGCTCATTTACTCAAGTACATTTGGGCGCATCCTTTCATTTTTTTTGAGTTACTTGTCAAAAGAAAGCTGATCATAAAAATGAAAGGTCAGGCCATCCGCTATATCTTTTTTTACAACACACAAGCAACGCCAAAAAAGGATGCCGCTGCTGTCCTTTGCGCAAAACAATTAAAAAAATCATTATCATTATGCTTTGAAAAAAATTAATACCACATGAAGCACTTCATGAATTACTTACATGCACTGATTATCGCTCTTGGCGTTGTATTGCCATTGCATGCGCAATCGCAAATCAATTTCAACACTTGCCAATTAGTTGTTATTGTGGAAGAACCCAATAAAAAAATTGAAGAAAAGTTAAAGGCACCCGAGCTGCAAGCGTATCAACAAGAAGTTGAATTGTACAACAGCACCATAAAAAAATTCATCAATCAATATTGGACCTTAAGCTCAAAACCTTTGTTTGTAAATAAACAAGAAGCAGAAACATTTGTCGCAAAAAAAACACCCGACATGCTCATCCTAAAAAACACCAAATATACATTCAACTATAGCGACTATTCATCCTATAAGCTCAGCCAAAAATTATTTCAAAATAAAAACCAATTAGTTGAAAATTATAGTAAAAAACAATTGCCCTATCGCGCCACAAGCATTGTGCTTCAGCGGGCCGACCAACCTGTTGAAGCCACATCTTATGCAAGCGCGTCAATGCCAAACTTGATACAATCAGAGGCCGATCTGATGTATGCAGTTAAAAGTGTAATGCTTCAACTTGACTACCGTAAAAAAGGAACAAGCGAAGTACAACTTATGAAAATGTACATTAACAATGCACCTCATCTCAAAAATATAACGCTACTCGTTAATGAAACCGATTTGGACTCAACAGTTACACAGGATATCAAAGTACATTATAAGCTACCTATTGAAATAACCAATCAGGAAAATATTGAAAAAGCAATCCTCAGCGGCAATCAAGGCAAAGCAGTTGCGCTGGTAATTCCCAATCCCGATGGCTCATTTTCGTTTAAAGTTTTTGATGCCGCCACCATGGAACTATTGGCGCAATCGGGTAGCATCCCTCCAAGCGAATATTACCCCGAACTTAACAATAAAATAAAAGCCAAACACCTCGAAGAATTCACTCACTACTGCGATTAATGAAGTCAAGAATTGATTATATCTGCTTGCTGATTTATTTTTTTTCGCATCTGCATCAACATGCTGCAGCGGTTAACTTTACCGATAATTTATTCATTGAAGGCCGTTCGAGCTTTTCATTTCTAGTAGCGCATCGTCCCAATTTAGAAGGTTATCCCACAAGGCACTTTTTTATGCATCAACTCAACATCGGAAAAAAAACATCCGGTCAATTACATTGGCATCAACTTTATCATCGTCCCGATATGGGCGTGAGCTTATTCTATACTGATATAGGTAAAAACAAATATACCGGGCGTGCATTTGCTGCCTTGGCATTCATTCAATTTTCATATATACGTTTCAAGCATGCACAATTAAATTTTAAATTAGCTCTTGGCCCTGGCTGGGTCGAAAAAAAGTTTGATCGCATCAACAATTACAAAAATGTGGTTACCGGTACCCACCTCAACGCAGCCATACAGCTGACACAAAGTTATGAATGGCAACTTACCAATCATCAACTCCTGTCGTTGGGCGTATGCCTTACGCATTTTTCTAACGGAGCATTCAAGTTACCCAACCTTGGCATCAACCTGCTAGGTCTTCAATTATCATACAAATACAGGTTCAACAACATTGAAAAAATAGCCGAAGAGCAACCTCTATTCAATAAAAAGATGACATATATTTTACATTACAGTGCAGGGCTCAAACAAGTTTATCCGGTGCTAGGTAAACAGTACTTCATCAGTAACCTTGCTGCCTCTGCCCTTTATCAGCATCACCCAAAAGGTAGTGCAGGCATGTCGATCGATTTTTTAAAAGATGCATCTGTAAGCAATCAAATGCAGTTCGATACCGACTCGTTGAACGATGTAAAAACAAATTTACAAATTGGACTAGCAGCTGTTTACCAAGTTGAAATCGGAAAAATTGCTATACCTTTATCCGCAGGTTACTATGTGTACAACAATTACAAAGCATTGCCACCCGTTTATCTCAGATTTGGCGTGTGTTACTATATCACACCTCAGATCAACATCAATTTTAATTTAAAAAGTCACTATGCCAAAGCCGATTTTTTTTCATACGGAGTAGGATATAAATTCTAACAAAAATTCCATTGAAAAAACCAAAAGCAATCATCTTTGTTTCATTGCATTCATTTATCAGCATGGCCAACAGTTTTAATAGTTTAAAGAAATTTTTAATGTTGCTGCTTGTGATGCCCTTGCTCCTGAGTGAACAATTGCAGGCACAAGTATCGATACCCAATGAAATTAAGGCTTCGTTCACCAATCAAAAGCCAAAAATTGATGGCGTATTAAATGATGAAGCATGGAAGAGCGCTGTAAAAATAAACAACTTTACACAACGCGAACTCAAGATTGGTGAGCCCGCCACCGAGCGTACCGAGGTAGCTGTGTTAGTTTCAGATCAGCATTTGTATGTAGGTGTTTGGTGCTACGACTCTGAACCCGAAAAAATAATTGCCAAAGAATTGAAACGCGATTTTAATTATGACCTCGATGATAATTTCATCATCATTATTGATACCTATCATGATCTGCGAAATGGATTTATGTTTGTTACAAACCCTAATGCAGCAAGAGCCGACCTGCAAGTTTTCAATAACGGTGGCACCAGCAATGCTTATTGGAATGGTGTATGGAATGTACTCACAACAAAAACCGATAGTGGTTGGTTTGCCGAGTTTGAAATTCCTTTCTACACCCTAAAGTATAGAAGCAATGTAGCCGAACAAATTTGGGGAATCAATTTTGAAAGAAACATCAGACGCAAGCGCGAGCAATTATTATGGCAAGGTTGGAGCCGCGATAATCGTATTCAGCAACTCAATCATGCAGGTACGCTAACCGGACTCAATCAGCTATCAAACAATCGATTTGTTGAGATAAAGCCATACGCTACGGCCGGTGGTCTGCAATCAAAAACCGACAATAAATTACTACTCAATGGAGGTGGTGATGTCAACTATTTACTGTCTCCAACGTATCGCTTAAATCTTACTTTCAATACCGACTTTGCACAAGTGGAGGCCGATCAGCAACAAATTAACATCACTCGTTTTCCATTGTTTTTTCCCGAGTTGCGCGAGTTCTTCTTAGAGGGTGAAGACTACTTTAATATGGGATATGGTGGCAATCGCATCATCCCATTTTACACACGCAGAATAGGATTAAACGAAAAAAGGGAAACAGTACCTATCATTGCAGGCGCGCGCCTACTGGGCAAAGAAAGCAACAACACCATTGGTATCATGAGCATTCAAACAGCTGCTGATGACGGTCAACCCTCAACAAATTATTCGGCAATTAGTTGGCGCAATGATATTGGCCGACAAAGTGTTGTGGGAGCAATGAGTGCCACCAAATTTGAATCTGGTCGACTACATACTACCAACGCCATCAACGGAAGATACAGCACTTCTAAATTTCTTAAAAACAAAAACCTTGATATAGGTGGCGCATTGATACAAATATACAACACTGATGTAGGCATCAAAAAAGGCACCTACGCCTATCGCGGTTTTATTAGTTATCCCAACGATAAGTTTTCGGTGTACAGTTCTTTCCAGCAAGCGCCTATGCCATTTGAGCCCGAAGTTGGATTACTAATCAGGCGCAATTTTAGAGAGGCATTTACCGATATTTCATTCAAGCCAAGATCACTGAGAAGATTTAAAAAAGTGCGTCAATATGAATTTAAACCTGCCAGTGTTACCTTCACGCAATACGATGATACAAGAGCCATACAAACATTTGAATACAGAATACAATACTTTGGTGCCGATCTTAAATCGGGAGATAAAATGGTACTCAATTACACCGTTGTGGCCGAAGGTTTGATTAATGATTTTGAAATAAGCAAAGGGGTAAATATTACCAAAAACACTTACTGGTGGCGTCAATGGGAAGCTGATTTAAAAACATTCAGAGGAAGAACATTGGCTTTGGCAGGAAATTTTATTTGGGGAGAATTTTATGATGGCAGTGCCTTCAGAAATAGAACAGATTTATTTTGGCGAGCCGGAAAATATATGAACATGAGTGTGCGTTACGAACTAAACGATGTAAAATTGAGTAACGGAAGTTTCAGAACTAATTTGGTTGGCAGTCGCATTGAATATGCCTTCAACCCCAATTTATTTGGCTCATTGTTGAGTCAATGGAACACCAATCAGGAAGAACTGAATGTAAATTTCAGACTTCGTTATATTCCAAAAATTGGGACCGATTTATTTTTTATTTTCAATCAATTATACACGGCTAATGCCAATGTAATTTCAGTAAAGTCAACTACTGTGCTGGCAAAATTAGTATGGCGATTTATTCTTTAAATACTGCTTAAGTAACCTTTGGGGAGAAAGAAAAAATTATGGTTGCTATGCTTGTTTATATCAAACAATACAAGCTTATCTTTTTCTAAAGTGTAAGGTTTATAGCCCAACGCAGATAATGCCTCGAAACATTCTTCACGATTAACATTATCCCAAAGCTCAATATACAACACAGGCATATGTTGTTCAATGAGCTTCAACCCTCCTTTCACCACAAATCTCTCAAAGTTTTCTACATCCATTTTAATGCCAACTATATGCTCTGATAAATTTTTGAGTGGTGTAAAATCATCTAATTTGTATGCGGTTACTTCATAAATTTCTCCTTCATTATGATCGGTAATACTATCGTGAACCACATGACTAAGCCCTTGAAACCTTACGTTGTTTTGCACGGGCATCACCATTTTAACAATCGTATTTTCTTCTCCTAATGCCACCTCATGCAAGGTTACATTGCCTAGTTTAAAATGCTTGATGATACTGTTGAATGCCTTAATATTAGATGGCACCGGCTCAAAAGCATGTACATGAAGATGTGGAAATTTTCGTGCAGTAGTAGCAGTCATAATACCGATGTTAGCACCAATATCTAAAAAAACTCCGCGCTTTGGCATCATCTTTAAGAGATGAAAAAAATGATTCTCGTTTTTGTCCCACTTAAGCGTGTAAATCTTAAATATCGAAAAAACAAAAAGATACCTCTCGAAGCCAAAGATGCGCTGTAGTATGTATTTCAGGTATGTTTTCAAAATCAGTTTTGCGGTGCGAAAATAGATTATTTTATGTGATATCGGGCATTATAGCAAACTGATTGTCGCTAAAATTAAGGAAATCAACAACTTAATGTTAAGTAATTGCTTCAAAACACCATAAATAAGGGGCTTTTATAAATTATTTTCGCCATTGAAAAAAAATATCTAATTGGAAATAGCAGTAAATACAAGGCTTTTACAACATAACAACCTCGAAGGTATTGGCAGGTTTATGTTTGAAACCCTTAAGCGTATTACTACCGCTCACCCCGAACATCATTTTTATTTCATCTTCGATAGACCTTTTCATGAAGATTTTATTTTTTCCGACAACATCACACCTATCATTGCAGGCCCGCCAGCAAGGCATCCGCTATTATTTATTTACTGGCTCGAATTTACGGTACACGACCTGCTCAAAAAATTAAAGGTAGATTTATTTTTATCCTGTGATGGCTACCTTTCATTGCGCAGCAAAGTAAAGCAGCTACCTGTAATTCACGATATCAACTTTCATCACTATCCAAAAGATTTACCTTGGTTGGTAAGACATTATTATAATTATTTCTTTCCAAAATTTGCTCGCAAAGCCACGCGTATCGCCACCGTTTCTGAGTATTCAAAAAACGATATTGCCGAACAGTATCATATTCCTCATGATTTGATTGATGTGGTTTACAATGGTTGTAGTGCTGGGTTTGTGCCGGCAACAAACGAAGAAAAAAAGGCAATTGAAAAACAATATGCGGCCGAAATGCCCTACTTTATTTATGTTGGTTCTATTCAGCCAAGAAAAAATTTACAACGTTTATTCAAAGCTTACGACCTGTTCCGCAAAAAAACCGGAGCATCTCACAAGCTCTTGATAGCAGGTAAAAAATATTTTTGGAATGCAGAGATGCAAGATAGCTTGTCAAGTTGTGCATTCAAAAATGATATTATTTTTTTGGGCAGAGTAGATGAAACAGTTTTACATCAACTTACGGCAAGTGCTTTTGCTGTGGTTTATGTTCCGCTGTTTGAAGGATTTGGAATTCCTTTGCTTGAAGCCATGCATTGTCAGGTGCCTGTGCTTACTTCACAGGTAAGTAGTTTACCCGAAGTAGCAGGAGAAGCTGCCCTGTATTGCAATCCTGAAAGTATTGATGATATCGCTGAAGGAATGATGAAGTTACATGCCAATCAAGTGCTTTACAACAAGCTTATTGAAAATGGAATTCAACGTAGAGCAATATTCAGCTGGGATAAAACAGCAGATTTGCTTTGGAAGAGTTGTATCAAAACCCTTAATGCCAATACACCATGCTGAGTACTTGTATGATACCCCAAAAAAATGAGGCCGGTTGTGATGAGGCAGGCAGAGGATGTTTGGCAGGTCCTGTATTTGCTGCAGCAGTTATTTTACCCGATGATTTTAAAAATGAATTACTGAACGACTCCAAACAGCTCAATGAGAAAAATAGGTATGCGCTCAGAACAATCATTGAGCAACAAGCCATATCGTATGCTGTTGCCATGCTCGACAATGAAGATATTGATAAAATAAATATTTTAAATGCCTCTATCAAAGCCATGCACCTTGCTTTAGCTGCACTTAAGGTAAAACCAAAACACATTGTGGTTGATGGCAATCGTTTTAAAAATTTTGGAAACATAGCCCACACAACTGTAGTTAAAGGCGATGGAAAATATGCCAACATTGCAGCTGCATCAGTACTTGCAAAGACCTACAGAGATGACTTTATGCAAAAAATACACAATGAATTTCCTGCTTACGATTGGAAAACAAACAAAGGTTATCCTACCGTAAAACACCGAAAAGCTATTGCCGAAAAAGGAACTAGCCCTTATCACAGACTAACATTTAGACTGTTACCACAACAAATGGAATTACCATTTGAACAACATATAACTCAAATTAAAACAAGAAAAATTAAGAAGAATGCTTAAGAAAATACTCATCACCTTTTTAATTGTTCCGGTCGTTGGAAGCGCCATTTACGGATATTTTTATTTCAAACAGGTAAAAACACCACTTACGCCTGTTTTAAAAGCCATACCCAACGATGCTGTTTGCATTACCGAAGCACATGATTTTACCGACACATGGAAAAGTTTTTCAAAAGAAAATGCCATTTGGAAAGAATTACTGAGCGTTGATGCCTTTAAAGCACTCAACGGAAAAATCAATTTCTTTGATTCGGTTTTTGTGCATGGGCAAGAAGTATTAAAAATTGAAGACAATACCAAAATATATCTTTCGGTT
>JALRAS010000131.1 GCA_023262495.1 Bacteroidia bacterium
GAAGTATACAATACAAATTCATTGAGTTTTAACTATATCAATAAAGTGTATGAAGATGCCTCAGGCTTGATATGGATTTGCACCGGTGGGGGAGGGCTAGATTTAATTAATCCTATAGCCGCTAACTTCAAGATATTGCAGCATGATTTGTTCAACAAGAACAGCCTTTGTAACAATGACATTTGGAGTATTTACACGAATGATGATTTTTTGCTTGCGGGCACCACCTCGGGCTTAGCTTATTTTGATAAAAAGAAAAAGTTATTCAAGAGATATGATTACACAGATGAATATGTTGGCATAGGTGATGTGGCAGTTTATCATTGTATCGAACGAGACAGTGAAGGTAATATTTGGGTTGGAGCCGAAAATGAGGGCTTATTAAAACTAAATCCTCTTAGCGGAAAAATGGAAAAACTTGAAATTAAAAATTTGAGCAGTTTAGGTTTAGATACCTACTCGGCATTTTGTGTGGCTTTTAGAGGTAATGAGATTTGGATTGGAACTAGTGATGAAGGGCTGATTAGATATAATAAAGAGACCCAAACAGCTAAGTTATACCGACATTCCTCTGCTTCTAATTGCATTGCACAAAACTCGGTAAGTGCGCTCTTGTTTGATGGTGATCATACGCTTTGGATATCTACACAAGATAACGGGGTTAATCGATTTGATATTGCAAAAGAGCATTTTACTTGGATTTCAACGGTGTCAAAAGGTACGGGGCATTTGTCGAGTGATGTAGCAGTTTGTTTACGCAAAGACAATTTCGGAACCCTTTGGGTAGGAACGGAGCGTGGGATGAATGCCATTAACATTTCCAATAATAAAGTGTATCATTTTAATCAAATTCCCGGAGGTAGTATTGATGTGATATACGGCATGATTGCAGATCATTTCGGCAACATGTGGGTAAGCAGTAACAAGGGAATTTATACCTTTAAAATTCCTGAGCCCAACCTTTTGTTTAACAAGCCTGAGCAGGCAAATCAACTCATCACCGGGTCTCTACAAAATTTTGACGAGAGTGATGGTTTGCCCTCTAACGAGTTTAATCAAGGGGCTGCATTTAAGGATAGTGCGGGAACAATTTACTTTGGCGGTATCAAAGGCCTGGCTTATTTTAATCCCAATGCCATTAAGCAGATGAGAACCCCCAAAACATACCTGTATCTGCAATCATTTAATGTTTATGAGAAAAGGGTTGAATTCGATTCTATTTTTGATAGTAAAAAGTTAATTAACCTAGCGTATTACGAAAATTATTTTTCCATAGAATTTGCTTCTCCAAGCTTTCTTAATCCCGGTAAGGTGAGGTATAGTTATATGCTCGAAGGGTTGGATAAAAATTGGACAACAGCAGATTATCAATACAGAATAAGCTATACCAATGTGCCACCGGGCAGTTATGTTTTTAGGTTAAAGGTTACCGATAGCAATGGCAAATGGTCTAGTAATGAGAAAAAAATTCGAATTGTAATCACTCCTCCGTTTTGGCGAACAAACATTTTTTATATGCTGGCGGCTCTTACCCTTACTCTGATATTGATGGGATTGGCAAGATTAAGAGAAAACAAACTCCGCAGAGAAAAGAGAATATTGGAAGAAAAAGTAAAGATGCGCACCACTGATTTATTGCATCAAAAAAATATGGTGGAGAAAAAAAGTGCTCAATTAGAAGAAGCCCTGCACAGCATCAATGAAAACATCAATTATTCCGGAAAGATTAAGAAAGCTATTTTACCGGATATTGCAGATATCAGAGAATTGTTTCCTGAAACATTTTTGGTTTATCAAGCAAGGATGGATGTGAGTGGTGATTTTTATTTTTTTGCAAGACAAGAGACCTTTAAGAAGCAACCTAAATATGCTATTCTTGGTATTGCAGATGCCACCGGACATGGTGTTTCAGGCGCTTTGATGAGTGTAATTGGCCTCACTATTTTAAATGAAATTGTGAATCTGAAAGGCATATCAAAGCCCGCACATGTGCTCGATGAACTGCAATTAGGGGTCAAAGAAACGCTAAAGATCAACGAGTCATACAACTACGAGGCCGAGAGCATTGAGTGTGCTATTTGTAAATTTGATTTTGAAAAACATTTGCTTGAATACGCAGGAGCACGGATGCCCATATACATTGTAAGAAATCAAAAGTTGATTGAGCTGAAAGGCGATCGCATGCGTATTGGTGCAGGTAGCGCCAATGTATATGAAAGATATACCGAGCACAGTTTTCAATTGCAAGATGGTGACCAAATTTATATGTGTACCGATGGCTTTGCCAATCAGTTTGGTGGCGATAAAGGCAAAAAATTTAAGACACGCAGATTGAAAAATATGCTCTTGAGCCTACATACTACCTCACATGTGGTGCAAGATGAGCAAATCAACTATATTTTTAATGAGTGGAAAGGTGAACGTGAGCGTGTAGATGATGTGTTGATATTGGGTATCAGGTACACTATTCCGTCTTAATTATTTTTTTGTAACCAAAGCTACAACAGGCATGAGCCAAATTGTAAAAAATCATTAACAAAAGATATTTCTTTGTCAATAAAAGGTACTTTTGTTTTCCTTTTTTAAGCAATATGAGTACCATAAGAAATATTAAAAATGTACTGATTTCGGTATACTACAAAGATAATCTTGAGCCTGTTTTAGCGCAGTTGAAAATGCTTAATGCCAACATTTATACCACAGGTGGAACTCAAGCTTTTATTGAGCAGCAGGGCATACCTACCAAGCGTATCGAAGACCTTACAGGTTATCCATCTATTTTGGGTGGCCGAGTAAAAACACTTCATCCTAATGTGTTTGGTGGAATTCTTGCGAGGCAGCACCTGAAGGATGATATTGATACGCTGAACAATTACAACATTCCGTTTTTTGATTTGGTAATTGTTGACTTATATCCTTTTCAGGAGACCGTTAACAATAAGGGAAGTGAGGATGAAATCATTGAAAAAATTGATATAGGAGGCATTTCACTCATTAGGGCTGCTGCGAAAAATTTTAAGGATGTGCTCATCGTTTCGAGCCGTCATCAATACCATGCGCTGCTCGATATTTTAACCAAACATCAAGGTAAAACTGAAGAAGCCACAAGAAAGCACTTTTCTAAAGAGGCTTTTAAACTAAGCAGTGAATACGATCGTGCAATTCATGCTTATTTCAGCGGAGATATTGTTGCCACACATGAGTCGGCTGCCTATCGTGCATTGCCGTCACATCAATTACGCTATGGCGAAAATCCACATCAAAAAGGTACATTTTACGGTCAACTACAGGATATTTTTACCAAGCTTAGTGGAAAAGATATATCCTACAACAACCTCTTGGATATTGATGCGGCAGTTAATTTAATTGCTGAATTTACCGAACCTACTATTGCCATATTAAAGCATAACAATGCCTGTGGTTTAGCATGTAATGAGGATTTGCTTAATGCTTGGTGCGATGCCCTTGCAGGTGATCCCGTATCGGCATTTGGAGGTGTTATTATTTGCAATCGTAAGGTAACATTGGAGGTAGCTAACGAAATGAATAAATTATTTTTTGAAATTTTGCTTGCTCCCGAATTTGAAGAAGAGGCCAAAAACTTGCTGGCGCAAAAGCAGAGCCGAATTTTATTACAACTTCATGCTACCCGCTTGCCTGCTGTTACTTTCAGAAGTTTATTAAACGGAGTTATTGAGCAAGACAGAGACACAGCAAGCGAAACGGTTAATGATATGAACTGCGTAACCAATGTAAGGCCTACTGCAACCCAGCTAAATGATTTGGTATTTGCTAACAAAATTGTGAAACAGAGTAAGAGTAACACCATTGTATTGGCTAAAAATAATCAACTCATTGCAAGTGGTGTGGGAATGACTTCAAGAGTTGACGCACTTAAGCATGCCATCAACAAAGCCAAAGAATTTAGCTTTAGTTTACAAGATGCAGTAATGGCTTCTGATGCATTTTTTCCTTTTCCCGATTGTGTTGAAATAGCCAATAAAGAAGGAATAAAAGCGGTGGTACAACCGGGAGGTTCTGTTAAAGATAATCTTTCAATCGATTACTGCAACAGCAATCAAATGGCAATGGTATTTACCGGTATTAGACATTTTAAACATTGATGGTACAATGAATAAACACTTTCAAATTAAACATGTAATAATTGCGTTTGTCTCAATTTTAATCGTTAATAGCGGATTTAATTTTCGGCAGCAAAAGATAGATAAACTAAGTCTTGATTTGATTTCGCGTGCATTGCATAATGGAAAATCGGTAAGTATTAAAAGCGAAGTTTATTATAAAAGTATTGGTGCCACTATGGTTACTCATTTTACCTCTCCTAAAGAAAAAGTGGTCATCACAAACGGAAATGGTGAGTATAAAGATTATGATTTTTCCAACAATACTGTTACCTTGATGCAAGGAATTGATTACAGTTCAAAAAATAGTTTGTTTTATAATTTCCTTGCAGGAAGCACAGGTGATATGGGACTCAAAGCTTCAGGATTTAGATTGTCGGATACAAAAATTGAAAAAAAGATGGTGATTACCACGTGGGTTCCGGTTGGTGAGAACTCAGCTAAAATTCAAAAAGCAGAGATTGTGCATGAAAATTATTTGCCCATATACGTGGCTTTTTACGGCCAAAACAATCAGCCGTTGCAAAAATCTTTCTACAGTAATTATCAGCAAGTAGGTTCAGTAAAAATGCCATTTACAATTACTGAATTTGAGTACATGAGCCCAACCGATTCAATCATTACTAAAAGAGTTTATTCCAATTTAAAAATAAATGCTCAAGTGGATGAAAAATTTCTAGATTTCAAGATTCCTTCATCTGCTAAGGTAGTTGTGCCAAACAATCAAAAGATTAAATAAAGGATGATGAAAGGCAAAGCGTTAATTCTTATTATATTGATTTTGTGTGTTGTTGAGGTAAAAGCACAGAAAGGTCCTGATGTCATAACTATGCTCAATGAACAGCAATTTGTAAAACATGAATTTGATAAAAGGCATGTGACTTATTTGTTTCATGGTAAAAGAAATGTACTGGTAAAATACAATCCTGTTTCATTGTTTTTTGGGGGTTTATTGTTTGCCTATCAAAAAGCCATCTCTCCACAAATTGCAGTGAGTTGCCCTTATGAAATTAATTGTTCAAACTTTAGTAAGAAATGTATACAAAGATATGGTTTACTCAAGGGTATAGCACTAACAGCCGACCGACTCACTCGTTGCACCCAATACACGCTCATTGATTTAAAAAATGTGCAGTTAAATAAGCAAAAAAAAATTATTGATCCTGTGGAGCAATATACTTTAAGGCATCATGATCATAAATAGTATGCGCTTATTTTTATTCTTATTATGTGGCTTGTTTGGCCTGGGATTAAATGCACAAACAAATTCCAATTCATCAACAATTATCGCCAATAAATTCGATTTTTCATTTATTGATTTTTTAATCAGTAATGCTGAATTTGAGGATGCACTATTACTTTTAAGAAATGCATCCAATCAAATTGCTGGCACTGATGAGGCGCTCAACGACAGTCTTAATTATTATAAAGGGATAGCTTATTACAATATTAAACAGTTAGATAGCAGTGCAAGCTATTTTGAAAAAATTAAGTCACACTCCACGTTTTATCTGAAGTCCAAATTTTATGAAAATTTTGAGCATATCTATTTAGGTGCCTACACAACTGCTGATCAAAAATTGAAACAAATGCAACTTGTAGATTCAACATTGATTGAGCTCAAGCGTTTTCAAGAGGGCGCAAGTGCACTGTTGCAAAATGATTTTGAGCGATTCAACCAAGTTGGCAATAGTTTTAAGTATAATAATTTTGCCTGCGCAGAGGAGCAAAGAGAGCTTTTTAAGAGGAGGGATGAACTGCTTCAAAACAAAAAGAAATCACCTTTGCTTGCGGGGTTAATGTCGGCTGTGGTTCCCGGATCGGGAAAGTTTTATGCCGGTTACAGAGGTCAGGCGCTTTCATCGATGTTTCCAACGCTTATTTTTGCAGCTAGTGCAGCTGAAGCATACCATCGAGCAGGGCCCAAGAGTTTTCAATTTATTGCAGCTGCAAGTATATTTAGTATATTTTACGTTGGCAATATATGGGGAAGTGTGTTAAGTGTTAAAACTTTTTATGAGATACGAAACAATGAAATACGCAATAACATTATGCTTGATTTGCATATTCCGCTTCGCAGGATATTCAGCAACTGAGTCGGAGATACAATTGATTTCGCGAAAAGCAGACAGCTTGTATCTGGTGAAGCAATTTCAGTTGGCAGGGATTTATTATGATCAAGTGGTTTATCTTGCACAAGATAATATCACTAAAACAAAAGCTTTACTGAATAAGGCAGATTGTTATCTCGAAAGAAAAGATTTTACAAAAGCCGAAGCAGTATTATCGAGAATATTTTATGCAGACCTTAATGATTCTTTAATTTATTTGTCGAGATACAAATCGGCATTGGCCTCCTATCTTAATGGCAATTTTTCGGAGGCAGCATCGCAGGTAATACAAGCAAGATCCTTTATCGCAGATACTACACTTGTTGTGAACATGTTTCCTTTATATGTGCTTATTTTAAATGAAAGCCGTAAGTACGATGAAGCAAAAGAGGTGTTGCTCTCCTACATCAAAACTACCCATCGCGATAGTATCAATAAATCTGCCATGCTAAGGGAGGTTGAGTTGTATTATCAAAACAATAAAATTCCACACCTGAAGAGCCCCGAAAAGGCAAAAAAACTAAGTATGTTTCTTCCGGGTACAGGACAGTTATACGCGGGTTATTTTTGGGAGGGTGCGCTCAATGTTGGTTTGCAATTGTTTGGTTTAGGGTTTACCGGGGTGTGTGTATACAACAAGTATTATTTCACCGGTGGACTGATTGGTTTTGCAATTTTTCAAAAGTTTTACGGTGGAGGCATGAACCGTGCTCAATTTCTTACCGAAAAAAGAAACTACAAAATTACACGGAGATTTAACGATGGCGCAAAAAAAATGGTTTTGTCAATGAGATAGTGCAATCCGTTGAAACACTTATTTGAAAGTGTTTTTATTAGCGATTTGTTATATGCTATTGGTTATTTTAACTGGTTTTTATTGAGTATAAAATTATTAAACTTGAAATTTTCACTGACTCATCAAACATCAAATACATTAAAAAAAAAGCACCTCAATTGAGGTGCTTTTTTTATGTTTTTTGAACTAGTTTATTCTCCTGTCCAAACTAGGAACTTAGGATTATCGGCATATTTATTCATTGCCTCTTCTCCTTTGAATACTACCCACCAGAAATCAACAAATCCGGCAACACCTCCAACAACAGGAATACAGAAGTAGTACCAGAATAATGCTTTACCGCCTGTACCCATGTAGTAACGGTGCAATGCAAATTCTCCACAAAAGAAAGCGCGGATTAAAAAGCCCCCAACTGATTTGTCACCTTTCACAGCGGCTTGTGCAGGATTCATTAATGCGTAAGCTTCTTCAGATGCTGAGAAAGTTACATCATCGGCACTTGAAAACATT
>JALRAS010000132.1 GCA_023262495.1 Bacteroidia bacterium
TTGTATAAAAAGACTTGGTATTACAGAAGCAGAGTTGAATGAATATGTTGCACGAAAGCCGCTTACATTCAAGGATTATAAAACAAACTATCGTTTAATTAAATTGGCGCGACCTGCTATTTGGCTTTTTGCATACCTTAATTTATTACCAAAAACTGCCTATCATAAATATTTTAAGTGCGGATAATTAGTCGCTCATACTGCCCTCATCATTCAAGTTATTTATACCTTCCCGAAAGGCATGTTAACTCTTTTTTGTACCTTGCAAATTTTGATGCGGTGAATGGTAAAGATGTCACATTAGGCAGCGGCATGTGCAAAAAAAGCTTGGCTCATCAAAATAATCTTAATTGTAAAAGTTACAATAGTATACAATGAATAAATTACACATATTAGTTACCGGAGGTGCCGGATTTATTGGCTCTCATCTTTGTGATCAACTGCTATCAAACGGACACAAGGTTGTTGCGGTTGACAATTTAATTAATGGCAAGCTCAGGAATATTGAGCAGGCACAGCGCAATCCCGATTTTTCATTCATACAAGAAGATATTTTAAACGCTTCTAAAATGATTGAACTCACAGAGGGTGTTGATGTTATTTTTCATTTAGCATGTTTAGGTGTTCGTCACTCCATTCACAGTCCAAGAGAAAATCATTTGGTAAATGCCGAAGGTTCACTGAATATGTTAGAGGCAGCAAGGGCCAATCATGTTAAACACTTCTATTACATTTCAACATCTGAAATTTATGGCGATGTAAAAACCTTTCCGATTAACGAGTTTGCTGTGCCACTCCCCAAAACGGTTTACGGTTCGAGTAAACTTGCCGGAGAAAACTATGCATACAGTTATTTCCAATGCTATCAATTGCCTGTAACAGTGTTACGTATCTTTAATAACTACGGACCAAGAGCACATTATGAAGGCGATGCCGGTGAAGTGATACCGCGCAGTATTGTAAACATGTTGTACGGAAAAAATCCTATCATTTTTGGTGATGGCTCTGTTACCCGAGATTTCTTTTTTGTAAAAGATACAGCCAAGGTGCTCTCTGAACTCATCAATATAAAAGGACTTGCCGGAGAAATCATTAATATTGGCACAGGAGAAGAAATAACCATGAAGCACTTGATGGAGCAACTGATAACATTGGTAAACAATGGTAACCATATTGAATACCTTGACGATAGGCCGGCAGATGTGCCAAGATTATGGGTTGACAATGCAAAATTCAAAACAATTACAGGATTTAAAAGTGCTGTATCTTTTGAGCAGGGGTTAACCGAAACAATTAACTATTACAAAGACCTTAAGAAAAATCACGATTTAATTTCTGAAATTAAAACTTTAAATTGGACAAAATAATGATACCTATAGCCAAACCATATCTCAATACTGACGATGCTCAAGCAGCATACGATACCATCCTTACCGGGTGGATTACACAAGGCCCAAGAGTACTTGAGTTTGAAGAAAAATTTGCCAAATATGTGGGTAGCAAACATGCGGTAGCTGTTTCTAATTGCACCACTGCCCTGCATCTTGCTATGTTGGTTGCCGGTATCAAAGAAGGGGATGAAGTTATTTGCCCCTCAATGAGCTATATTGCCACAGCCAACTCTATTAAGTATGTTGGTGCAATACCGGTATTTGCAGAGGTTGGAGAGGATTACAACATTGATGCAAAGCATGCAGAAAGTTTAATCACAAACAAAACAAAGGCCATTTTAATTGTTCATCAGATAGGATTCCCTGCCGATATTGACGCGTTTAAAGCCCTATGTACCAAGCATAATTTAGTACTGATTGAAGATGCCGCGTGTGCAGCAGGTTCATCATATAAAGGAAAAAAAATTGGAAGCCACAGCGATTTGGTTTGCTTTTCTTTTCATCCTAGAAAGGTTATTTCGACAGGTGACGGTGGTATGATTACCACCAACAACCCCGAGTACGATCATCGCCTTAGATTGCTCAGGCAACATGGCATGTCGGTTAACGATAGGGTAAGACATAATTCATCTAAAGTAATTTTTGAAGATCATTTGGAAGTTGGTTACAATTACCGAATGACCGATATACAAGCTGCCGTTGGAATTAAGCAACTAGAAAAATTAGATTGGATTGTAGAGGAAAGAAGAAAAATTGCCATGTATTATCTCGATAAGTTGAAAGATATTCCAAACATTCGCTTACCAAAAGAAAACGAGCACATACACACCAATTTTCAAAGCTTTTGTATCTACTTAAAATCTGCATGTAAGATTTCAAGGAATGAGTTGATGCAAAAACTACTCGATGATGGCATTGCATCGAGACGCGGGGTAATGTGCACACACCGAGAAACAGCTTATAAAAACGAATGTAAAGATTTGCAATTGCCTATTTCTGAAAACCTACAAGACAACAGTATTGTGATTCCTCTTTATATTCCCATGAGTACAGAGGAAATCAATGAAGTGGTTTCGAAACTTACTTTTTATCTCGCAGAGTAAACAGGTAGTTTAAAAAAAGCGCAGCGTTAATCACCATCATCAAGTAAGCTCCGGCCAAATATCGCTGCTCAATGTATCCGATCAAGAATGTGTGTGCAAAAATAAACGCGGCAGGTAAAGCCAACACGAGAATTTCGAACAGAAATGGGCGGAAACTTTTGCTCAACAAAATTCGATAGGCAGTAGCAAATATGTTTAAGATAAATAGTAAACTAATTAGCCATAGTGAAATAAGGTAGGCCGCCTTTAGCCCAAATTGAAACTTACTCATGTCATTTCGCTTGGGAAGAATTAGGTTGTCAAGTTTATAAGGAAACAAAAACATGGCAGTAAGTTTGATTGGATTGATAACGTAATATCTCCATGGATAAGTTTTACTGTAAGACTGACGATAGCTACTCATCCGATCAATCAATTCTACTATATTCACTTGTGATGAATCTTTCAGGCTATGCAAATAATCGGCACGCAATCGTAGAATATCTTCAACAGAAAATTCTTTGGTAACAGCATTCTCTATCACTTTGGCAGGCATCTTAACACGGGCGTCAATAAAATATTCGCCATCAGTACCCCAAGTAAAGTCCATACCTAACATGGCAGGTATTTTAATCATTTCAAAATACTGTTCAGGATTATCGGTAAAACAATTTTTATTAGTAGTTAATATGATCAACTCGTTTTCTACTTTATAATTTCTGTAAGTCCAAACACCAAGTGAGGTGATGACAGGAAGCAAGAAGATGAGCATGTACTGCAAATTTTTTTTAAGCCCTAAGGGATAAAAGATATAAAACAGATAAGCGGCACAAACAGGAATAAAAATAATATTGGCAGATCTGAAAAAAACTGACCAAATCAAGAGGCACGAACTCACTAATATTTTGCTCTTGCTTAAGTTCATATTTCTTAAAAGAAAAATTGATATGATGGCAAAGGAAGAAGCAAAACTATCGGCCATAATAAAAATATCCCAAATACCCGTGTACGTATTAAATGCCAGCACAAAGGCAGTGATAAGCAGGAGTAGGCGATTTTTAATTACATCATGTAAATAATTTATGATAATGGCAATAGCCAATGAGGCCAGCAGTATCTGTAAGGCCACAATCAGATTTTTGATAATAGCCATTGAGGAAAAAAATATTGACAGCACGTAAACAAAAGGCAGATATCCGGGCAATCGACAAGGAGGTCCGTAGCCATTTCCCACCATGAAATCTAATATTGGTACAATGTATCCGCGTGTGTCATTCCCATCGAGAGCAATTCCATTGCAATTGAAATAGGAAAGCAGGGCGTTGTTGTAAAGAAAATATCCTAACACTAGCAGCTTTGCTGCCAAAACTATCAATGTAACAACGTATAGATTTTTAAAATTTATTGATGAAAATTTCATAACTGCTTTTGTTTCAAAAAAAATTAAATGTTATACTAAACCGACTACATCTTGAAGGAATTAGCGTGTTGAAATAAATATTTCTCTACGCAAACATACTTCAAAAGTAAAATAAATTTCGTTGACTTATGCACTTCTTCTTTCTGATGTTATCATCACCTGAGCTAAATTGTAAGCCGCATCAACATGAATACAATAACGCATTATGTAATACAACAATTTGAGAAAAGGGCTTTAAAATACCTACGCGAGATTTGTGACCAAAGCAGCGTGTGTGATGGATGAATGTTGCCACAATTGTATATCGTTCAAACTAATTTAAGCCATCGATTACCGTTATCATGCCAACAGCATTGTTGCCGAAATAATTTTTTTGTACTATCATTTATACCCGAAAGGTATGAAAAATATACAATGATAGGTAACGAAAGTCATTCAGCTAGGCAAATATGATACACTAAATATTTCACTTCGAAATTCTTTCGCAGAAATTTACGCATGAAGCAGTCATTTTAACTGAGCTACAAATGCCGCCTGCGAGCAATGAGCTGATTATTTTAAGGCCGATAATATTCTTTTATATCCATCCAAGCGACTCTTCTTCGTATAATACATTTCAGCAAGCGCAATATTTCTATTTTTTGTTTCCACAGAAATACTGCCTAGCATTGATTTTTCTGTATGGGCGTTCAAAACCACACCGCAATCATGTTCAATCACAAAACCGGGATAATCACCTATCTCACTCGATATTACAACCTGTAATCCGGCAGCCAAATACTCTGCAAATTTCACGGGTGAAGAAACCAAGTTTGTAATCGATTTTTCACGAATAAGCAGGCCGTAATCGCAACAACGCAGAACACTTGCAACCTGCTCAGCAACCAACCATTTTTGCATCACTCTGCCCGGAAATTCCTTTACTGTAAGCATTGAATCCGGCAGTTTATCGGTAAGGAAAAGTACTTTACAATTTGAATTCTGTTGCATCTGAGCAAGCAAAAAATCATCTGCTAACTTTATGGATTGCCATGCGGCAGAGGAACCTGAATAGACCAAAATTACATCATTGTCAGCAAAACCTAAAGCGCCTCTTTGAGATTTGATGTCTGTATCGTTTACCTGCTGAATTGAACTTGAGGAAGAGATTGTACAAGGTATAATTACATGCTGCATTGAGTTATATCCGAATGTTTTGGCCCAGTAGGCAACCAACTGATTGGATACAGCCAACCTAAAATCAGCTTTTAACACAGTGTTTCTTTCTATTGCCTTTATTTCAGCATTTAGCTTTGCGCTACCGGATACATTATATTCATTAAACTCAGCAGTATAAGCGCCTCGGGCATCGAAGCATACTTTTCTTGCCAATTTTATCTTTTTTAACCTGAGCGCCAAAGTGGCCGCAAACGGTCCTCTTGCGATGATTGATTGTCGGCCCAAAAAAAGACAAATGAATATCAGCCACAATATATTAACCGACCAGTTACCAACACCGGGAAACATGGGCAATACAATAGCATCGGGCAATTGTGACTTGATCTTTCTTCTGTTTGCCATGAATCCTCTAGACGAAACAAGCGCTATAAGCCTGATTCCGGCATTCATATCCGTATTCAAAAACCTACAAACGTCAATCACTTGTCCGGAATAAATACCGGATGGCGCATCATTAAAAGTCAGGTAAATCATACTAATGCTTTGTTCTTTTGTTATCTACTATTCGTTGTATTGTTTTTGTATTACACATTTATGCAAAAGACCTTCTTCAATCTCCCCGCTTGAATTTCTTTACCTTATCAAAAAAGCATTTTGCATGAACGGAATGCTTGCGCAAATTTAATCCCTTATTCCGCAATATAAAATGCAGAATCGTAAAAACCACTATAATTCAATCAACTGGTTTAATGAATAGAGCATATCTGCTTTTGGCTCCTATACTCATAAAATCACTCCTGCGCTGCATGATTACACTTTGCAAATTTACTCGTGTTTAATTATAAGCCATCTCAAAATTAGCCATAAGCTTGGTATCTGCTAATATTTGATGATTTGCAATATGTTGCGCGTAATGTAAGTATGGATTATAGTAAGCATGTATGCCGAAATTTTGAAATATTTTTTTTATTGATTCATTAATTAATGAGTTTCCTGAATACAGTTTTTGATGATAAGCCGTTAACTATTTACCATCTTAAATTCGTGAGAGAGCTGACATTAAAAAGCATAAAAATTTCACTAATGATTGTGCACTATTTTAGTGCACTTCAATGCGTATTCACCATCCTTAATATAGATATTATTCTCTATTGATACATCAGCAAACACTGCTTAAGCTACTATTAAAATTACAATTTTAAGAGGGCTGCAATCGTAAGTAAAATTTAGATTGGCTAATGCCGATATAACAAAATATACCTCAATAAAATATTACTATTTATTTTGTGTCACCGCTACAATTCGCCTTTGCCATAGTATCTCTGAAGCTTGTAATGCAATATAAAAATGTTGCATTGTAGATGTTATTGATAGGCTGTCGGCAATCTGCCCATCTGTCAGCAAAACTGACATTTTTAATTAAATTTAATCAAGGAGCGTGAAAAATTGGCAATTGTGAGCGCCTACTTGCTGTGTGGCACGTTTTGTGACTGATTAAACACGTTCTTAAAAATAAATGTCTAACAATTAAATAATTAAACAATGTCAAAAGTAAAAGTACAACCTTTAGCCGACCGCGTATTGGTAGAGGCAGCAGCCGCAGAGGAAAAAACTGCAGGAGGAATCATTATCCCAGATACCGCTAAGGAAAAACCACAACGCGGTAAAGTAATTGCCGTAGGGGCAGGTAAAAAAGATGAGCCAATGACAGTTAAAGTTGGTGATACCGTACTCTATGGAAAATATGCAGGTACCGAATTGAATGTTGATGGTAACGATTATCTGATCATGCGCGAGAGCGACATCTTTGCAATTATTTAAGCAAGAAAAAATTTAATATAACTAAAATCTAAAAAAAATGGCAAAAGAAATCACATTTAACCTTGAAGCACGCGATGCTATGAAAAGAGGCGTTGATGCATTGGCAAACGCTGTAAAAGTAACCCTTGGGCCAAAAGGTCGCAATGTAATTATTGACAAAAAATTTGGTGCACCTGCTATCACAAAAGATGGTGTAACTGTGGCCAAAGAAATTGAATTGAAAGATACTGTAGAAAATATGGGCGCTCAGTTGTTGAAAGAGGTTGCCTCTAAAACAGCTGACATTGCCGGTGATGGAACAACTACGGCAACAGTTTTAGCGCAAGCTATTGTTACAGGTGGTTTGAAGAATGTGGCTGCCGGTGCCAATCCAATGGACCTTAAGCGTGGTATTGATAAAGCAGTTTCAGCGGTAGTAGCTAATTTACAAAAACAATCTAAAAAAGTTGGTGACGACAATCAGAAGATTGAGCAAGTTGCCACAATTTCGGCCAACAACGATGCGGCAATTGGAAAACTCATTGCAAGCGCTATGGCTAAAGTTAAAAAAGAAGGTGTAATTACCGTTGAAGAGGC
>JALRAS010000133.1 GCA_023262495.1 Bacteroidia bacterium
TTGAGTGTTATTAATATTTACGTGCAGCTGATGCTGTCCTTCAGCAGTTCCGTAAAAAAGCTTGGCTTTATTAAATTGATCAAGACCTCTTTGTCTGCTGCCTTTATATTTAACCCAACTTAAGGTAGGGTTATCGATATTAGTGGTGTCTAGTTTTGTTGGCTGTGGCTTAAAGGTAAAACCTGTAATGCCGGGTGCATCAATACCGCTAGTAGGTGCAAGTATGCTTGTGCTTGTCCAATTGTCGGAAAATGTGTGTTGCACTGTTTGCCTGAAGCCCGCAGTGATAGAGGTGATGGGTACAATACCTACTCCCGAACCACCAAAGCGCTTTTGCAACATATAGCGGAGGTCGCAAGTAATGAGGTCGCCCTCAACCATGCTATCGCCAAACCATGCAATACGTACCTTTTTTTTAGTTTTGATATTTTTCAAGGCCTCAAAAAAGTGTGTCATACCAATATGCTGCTGACCTGCATAATCAGCAATAGTGAGCGAGTCTATATCATGTTTAACAACTTGAAATTTGCTTGTGTCTTTTTGAATGAAATCAAGATGAGATTTGGAATGGGCCAATGGGCTGTATCTCTTTGTCTTTACGATATCGGAAAACAATTGAAATCGTTTCAAATCCTTGTTTACACTGCGGAGATAGTGGTCAGATGAACTTAACAACAACAGCAATGAAGCGCATAAAAATAAAATGAGAAATGGCTGAAAGGGCTTATGGCCACTACGATTCATGCTGATTTACAATATAAAAACAGGGGAGCTGATTTAAAAACTGCAACAAAGATAAATCACATTTCTGTTTCCTTGCAAGAATTTTAGAAAATAATAGCAAGGCGATTCATAAATCATATCTTGATGAAAATCTTGCAGCGGGATACAACCTATCATTCAAAATTTTATTCTCGGGTTTTAAAAAGCAATTCCTCTCTCAATTATTATTTAGCATATCAAATTATTGTGTAGCAGCTAAATGCGGTCGCTATCAAAGGATAAAAAAAATAGCGTTTGCCATGTGGCAAACGCTATTCATGATTGTTTCTTGGGTGCTTGACTTTTATTTTTCCTCTACATGCAGCTCTATGAGTCCACCTTCAGGAGTCGACAATGAAATGATATTGTTGCTGAATGTTATTGTGGCAGGGTTGATTGTCCATTCTGCCATTGTTTCTTCACCTTCTCCAACACCTGCAACGCCAGCATCATAATCAATCATTTTAATTGTCCAATCCGCATTGGTCAGCTTAAATGGAGTAGGTGAGTAATCCCACTCAAATGGGAGGTTTGCAACTGTCATATTATTCTGCGTGCTTGTTGTAAAAACAAAGTTGCTGTTGGCAATACTTATTCTGATACGCACATCGGGATCGGTTGTTGGATCAAGCAATGGAATGGCATTATCCCATGTGCCACCACCGGGTTTACCTAGAGGAAAGCCTGTTAAAGTTATGCCGTTTAAGAATCTTGTTTTTGGTGGGGCTGGAGGTGGGGGAGGTGGCTCAACTGGTAATGGTTTTACCGTAATTAGTTGAGAGGCGTTGTTCAAAAATTTATCTTTCTTGGAAAAAACTTTTAGAGTAACCAAGTAAGTACCTGCATTTTGGTAGGTATGGCTTTTACCATCTCCTTCCGCGGTGGTCCCATCTCCAAAGTCCCATATCTTTTTTTCTGCATTTTTAGAACAATCAGAGAAGGTAATCGTTTCTCCTAAGGTGATGTCGTTTTTATCGGATACAATACATGCCTCGGGATATTTTTTACAAGCCGCAAGATGAAGCAAAAATAATGCAGCAGCAGGAGCAATCAAATGTTTTTTCATGATAAGATTAGTTTGTTTTGTGCACTAAAATATTTAATCTCTAATAAAACGAAAAGTATTTGACGAAATTATTTTTAAATTTAATTAAAAACAGGGTAAGTGTAGGCACAATGGTTGAAAAACATTTTTTTAAAAAGCTGCTTTAATCAGTTACTTTGCAGAGATATTATTTGATTATGCAAAACAAAATCACCTTTTTCATCAAGTTTACAATTGCCACTTTGGTCTTACTCTATTTGCTGGTTGCCGCAGGGAGTATTGTACGCGCCACGGGTAGCGGCATGGGTTGTCCTGATTGGCCCAAATGTTTTGGTTACTTGATACCGCCAACCGATATCAGTACGCTCACCTACAAGCATGGGAGGGCATTTGAAAAAGGGCAGATGGTCATCCTAAACGATACCCTGTGGGTTGCCACAAAAGCAGTGAAGGCAGAAGGGGTAATTGATAGAAACATTTGGATTAAATACCCCAAGCATGATTACTCAACTTTTAATGCACAACATACTTGGATAGAGTACATCAATCGACTAATAGGAGCGCTTACAGGACTTCTCGTATTTGTTATGTTTATCTTGTCGGTTCGGTTAAAACATAAGTCACTCATGGGCTTTACTTTTGCCATTGTTTTACTCACAGGTTTTCAGGCATGGTTAGGGGCAAAGGTGGTAGACAGTAATTTGGCTCCAGTAAAAATTACCATCCACATGGCAATGGCATTCGTAATAGTTTTGTTGGTAGTATACGTGTTGTTCAAACTTAAACATATAGAAAACCGTATTTCACACCTAGCGGGTATGCCTTTTAAAGGGTTGCTTTACGCACTTTTACTTGTTACATTTATTCAAATGATGGTGGGTACTCAGGTTCGGCAACAAGTTGATCGGCTTTCGCATTCATTAGCCACTCAATCGCGTCAAACATGGGTTGATGAGTTGGGCAATGTTTTTCTCACGCACAAAAATTTAGCGGTATTATTGTTGGCGGTTACCTTTTATGTGATGTTTAAAATGAAAAAGGCGGGTTTCAAAATTGCCTTTCCAATGAATGCGCTTATTGCCATAACGATAGGTGAGTTTATGGTTGGGCTGGGATTGAATTATTTGGGTTTACCCGCCTATCTGCAGCCCATACATTTATTACTTTCTTCGATGATTTTAAGTATTCAATTTTACTTGTTGATGCTTGTCGTAAATACAGATAAGCGGACCACTGTTTAGTGAAATGTAATATCAATAGTTGTAAGCATTTTAACATTTCAAAGATTTTTAGATTTGAAATTTAATGTATAAATTTGCCATTCATCTTCCGATTAAACATAAAAAGGGTTTGTGAAGGAAGAGCGCAAACCACAATTATTTATCATATGAAAAAAATTTACATTTTGCTTGCGACAATGGCGCTATCGGCTGCGTCAAACGCTCAGAGCTTAATTAATAAGCCAAGCGACAGATTTAAAATGAGTGCCGAAGAAGTATTGGGACAAAGAAGACACAACGGAGGTCCTGTAAATCGTGCACAATCTTTTTACATGGATCACAGTGCTGCCAACTTCGATGATCAGTTTTTTGTTTGGCGTATGAGTTCTAGCTACACAGCTACAGATACATCACTCAACTACATCGGTCTTTCCTTATCCCACATCGGTGGTTTTACCGATCCGGCTGATGTTGCTGGTACTATATGCGACTCTTCATTGTTTGGATTTACCTCTTCCTACCCAATGGATATCGGAATCAGAATTGACACTATTTATACTCAAATTACCCACGAAAACAACAGTGGCAACTATGATAAAATTACTATGCAAATTGTGAAACTTACAGCACAAGGAGCGCCTTCCACTACTACAGGTTCATCAACTGTTTTATGGGAGCAAGTTGATAGCAGCAATGTTTCATTGAGCTCAACTGGTAATTGGTTAGGTACAGGAGCAGCCGTTTTACTCTCTTACACGCCTCAGCCAACTTTTATGGGTGCCTCGGCCGGAACAAAATTGGGTTTAGTATTTAAATATGACGATCCATCTAAAACCGATACATTGAGTATGATTGCCGGTGGTATGAAAGATCCTTTAGATCCTACAAAAACTTTACAAAGTACTATTAGAACCTCATACATGAGATACCCTCCGTTTATCAATACGGTTTCTAGAAATTCTAACATCGGTTATGGTACTCCTGCCGGTTCAAATGGATGGTTTGAAGCGCAAAACTGGGGTATGTGGGCGCATGTTACAGTTGGTACCGATGTTGATGGTTTTGGCGAAAACAATGCGAATGGTTTCAGAATGCTTGAGGCATATCCTAATCCTTCTAACAACCTTACCAATGTGCGTTACGAGTTAGGCGTGCAAAGCAATGTAACACTTGTAGTTACTGATATCACAGGAAGAGTAGTGTTTCAAACATCTTCTGAGAATCAAAATCCGGGTGAATACAAAGTTAGTTTGGGTACCGACAACTTAAGCAACGGTGTGTACACTTACACCTTAAATGCAAATAACGCTTCAGTAAGCAAAAGATTTGTGGTTAGTCACTAATCAAACATAAATTGATGTGAAAAGGCATTAATCAGATGATTAATGCCTTTTTTTTATATTTGTCGCAAACAATTTTACCTATGAAAATATTTTACACCCTGCTTTTTAATATCATGATGATTGCCGCAGTTCATGCACAGGCAGTCATTGGACCAATCAACCGAGTTGCTTCAGGAAACAACGAGTCGGTTGGTTTTGAAAGAGGACAAACCCCCCTTTATATCGACTACTCTTACCTCAATAATGATCAAACCAGTACACGTTGGAGTTTGAATGATTACTACAACAATAGCGATACTGCGGTTAATTACTTGGGTGTAGCATTTGACAATATTTGCGGATATTATGATTATGAGAATTATTCAACTACTATAGTCAGTTCATCTGATTTAGGTTTTAGTTCTGTTTATCCAACCGATGCCTTGTTGCGTTACGACTCTCTGCAGTTTTTTATGGCGCATGAAAACAACTCCGGTGTGGCCGATACCATCATTGTGGAGCTTCGCGAATTAAATACTGATAATACCATTTCATCTACAGTACTTTGGGCAGATAGTGCAATCAGCAGCGTAGGGCTTTCTCCCGGAAATACTTGGAGCAATGGTATTGCTTCCTTCTTCTTCAAGCGATTTGCTGTTGGTTATAACAATACTGCAGGGCAAAAGATAGGGGCAGTGATCAGATATTTAAATCACAACAAACTCGATACCTTTGGTTTGGCTGCCGGTTACATTTCTTTTGGAATTGGTGGGGCAACTGCACAGCAGAGTAATTATAAGAACTCCTTTGTTCGTATTCCTCCTTCTGTACCCAGCATAACGCGTAATTCTGATATTTCGTTTCCAACAGGTGGCTACTTTCCCGGACAAAATTGGATTATCATTCCAAGAACCGAGGTGTTTAATACCACACTTGGACTTCAATCTGCTAAGGGCGATTTGCCTGTGCTTACTGTTTTTCCTAATCCTGCCAATCAATTATTGAATATCGCTCTCCATACAGAAGAAAGCAGTCGCATTGTTATTCAATTACTCAATGCACAAGGGCAAATAGTGATGCTGCACGAACGCAATACCACCGGCATTAATCTTTTCAAAGAGTCGTTCGATTGCAGTGGTTTAAGCAGTGGCCTCTATCATGTGATGATTACACAAAACGATCTCGTATACACGCAACGTGTGGTTGTAAGCAAGTAAATTATACCTTCAATAAGTATAGTTTTCGAGCTTTTCGAGTCGTGTAACATCAATACTGCAAAAATCAAATTCTTTGGCAACACGCCCGTTGATGAGATAACAACCTCGTCCGCGCAGTGGAAAATCTTTAACTATTTTTGGAAAGTGTGTGGTGTCAAAAAAGCGCCCTTCAGTATCTGTAAATGTGCCAAATAGCATCTCTTCCTTGTGTTTGGTGCGTGTGTATTTTATGGTTACTAAATAGCCAACAATACTGATGTTTTTACCCACATGTTGCGGTAAATCTTTCGCATGCATCTTGATTGCCGGCATATTCTTGATAAAGGCAAACGGACTGCATAAAGGAAAGCCCAACAACTGCATTTCATCAAGCGCATCATCGCGCTCATGATGATACAACTCGGGCATTTCATAAGTTTTATACTCGGGCTCAAACAACTCTTTTTCGGTATGTGTTTTTTTATCATCGCCAACAATTGAGTGGATGTCCCATAATAGTTGCTTTTTACTGCGCCCCGTAAAATTAAAGGCCCCAACACGTATCAGTAAGCGTAGTTGCTCCACGCTAATCATTACTCTTTTCATAAAGTGGGTAAGGTCGGTAAATAATCCGTTTTGATCGCGTTCAGCAATAATGTGTGCTACGGTATTTTGCTCTAATTCTGCCACCAAAATAAATCCCAAGTAAATATTTGTTCCCTCAATATTGGTAAGGTAGTTGCTTTTATTGATATGTGGAGCAATGATAGTGGCACCATGCATGCGTGCTTCATGCACATAATGTTCGGTATGGTAGTATCCTCCAAAATTATTAATCACAGCTACCATATGTTCGAGCGGATAATAGGCCTTTAGATATAAACTCATAAAACTTTCTACCGCATAGGAGGCACTATGACCCTTTGAAAAGGCATAGCCTGCAAAGCTTTCAATTTGTCGCCATACTTCTTTACTTTCTTCATCGGGATATCCTTTTGCTTTACAATTATCAAAAAACAAGTTGCGCACTTTTTCAAACTCTGCTCTGCCACGGTATTTGCCGCTCATCCCTCTGCGCAACATATCGGCTTCACCAAGGCCAAGTCCGGCATAATAATGTGCTACTTTAATCACATCTTCTTGGTACACCATCACGCCAAAAGTTTCTTCCAAAATTTTATAAATGGGAGCAGGTGTTTCATAGCTTGCTGCTTGTCCTTTAAATCGTAATATATATTCGCGCATCATTCCCGAAGAGGAAACTCCGGGTCTGATGATAGAACTAGCGGCCACCAGCACACGATAGGTTTCGGCACCTAGTTTTTTGAGTAGCATACGCATAGCAGGGCTCTCCACATAAAAGCAACCGATGCAACGTGCTTCACGCAACAATGTTTTTATTGCGGCATCTTCTTTAAATTTTTTTACATCGTGGATATCAATTTGTACCCCCTTGTTTTTTTTTACAATGTCAACTGCATCTTTGATATGGCCTAAGCCCCGTTGCGATAAAATATCAAACTTATATAAGCCCACATCCTCAGCTTCCAACATACTAAACTGACTGATAGGAAATCCTTTTGGAGGATAATTATTGGCAGTATAGTAATGAATTGGTTTTTCGGAAATCAAAATGCCGCCTGCATGTATACTCAAATGATTAGGAAAATCATGTATTTGATTGCTATAGGTATATATCAGTTTGGTAATATGATCGGGTGTATTTTTTAAACTTCGGTTTTCAAGAAGCATATCGATTTCATCTTTTGGTAAACCAAAAACTTTTCCCAATTCACGCATCACTGCATTGGCCTGAAAAGTGCTGTAGGTGGCAAGCAAACAAGTATGCTGCTCTCCATGTGTCTCAAAAATGTGTCGTATGACATCATC
>JALRAS010000134.1 GCA_023262495.1 Bacteroidia bacterium
AATTTCAATTCTTTGATGAGCGTACCGGCATTGTCTGTTGCCTTGTGCATGGCTGTCATACGCGCACCATGCTCTGAAGCGTGAGAGTCCAAAAGCGTTTTGTAAAATTGTATCTTTAATGATTTAGGAATTAAATCACGCACAATTGATTCCTTATTGGGCTCAAAGATGTAGTCGATACTGCTTTGTTTTTGGGTGTTTTTTGAAGATTGAGGAGGTGCAACAGGTAAAAATTGTTCCGTAACCACTTCCTGTACAGCAGCATTCTTAAACTTATTGTAAATGATCTCTACTTTATCAAATTGGGCATCAGCAAAAGCTTTCATCACCATCTCAGCAACAGGAGCCACATTGTCAAAAGTTAAACTGTCATACAACTCATGTAGGCGCTTTGGCAAATCAGTACCAACAATACTGTATTCTGTTTTCTTAAAAAAGTCGTTAGCTTTTTTGCCTATACAAAGCACACTCACTTTACAGTGCTTATATTCATGCCTGGCAAGGTTGTTGGCTCTTTTAATCACGTTCATGTTAAAGGCACCGCATAATCCTCTATTAGAGGTTACTACTACCACTAACACATTCTTTACTTCTCTCACTACTGCATATTTACCTCCTTCGCTGGCATCAACGGTGCTGCTCACATTTTGCAGAATCTCCTGCAATTTATTGGCATAAGGACGCATTTGAATGATAGCATCTTGTGCTCTCCTCAATTTTGCAGCAGATACCATTTTCATGGCTTTTGTAATCTGCTGAGTTGAGCTTACAGAGGCAATCCGGTTTCGTACTTCTTTTAAGTTAGGCATTCTTTTTTATTTCAATCAGATAAGCAATTGTTTTCAAACCGATTAAACCCGGCATAGTTGTTTACTTAAATTCTAAATTTCTTAGATAATTCCTTAGCTTCAGCATCGAGCACGTTGGTAATTTCATCTGAATATTTACCCGCTTTCAAATCGTTTAGAACGTTTTTATGCTTAGCTTCCAAGATGCTTAAGAAATCAGCTTCAAATTCTCTCACTTTATTTACCGGAACCTCGCGCAATAAGCCTTTTGTTCCCACATAAATAATAGCAATCTGTTGTTCTACTCTTAAAGGAGAAAACTGTCCTTGTTTCAAAATTTCCACATTTCTTGCTCCTTTATCCAAAACAGATTTGGTAGCGGCATCAAGATCAGAACCAAATTTAGCAAACGCTTCTAATTCGCGGTACTGGGCTTGATCCAATTTTAAAGTACCTGATACTTTTTTCATTGATTTGATTTGCGCATTACCACCTACACGAGATACTGAAATACCTACGTTGATTGCCGGGCGAACACCGGAATTAAAGAGGTTCGACTCAAGGAAAATCTGACCATCGGTAATTGAAATTACATTGGTAGGAATGTATGCAGAAACGTCACCCGCTTGTGTTTCGATAATTGGCAACGCAGTTAATGAACCACCGCCTTTCACCACACCTTTTAATGATTCAGGTAAATCGTTCATGTTTTTTGCGATTTCATCTGAAGCATTGATTTTAGCTGCTCTTTCAAGCAAACGGCTATGTAAATAGAATACGTCACCAGGGTATGCTTCACGTCCCGGAGGTCTTCTTAATAACAAAGATACCTCGCGATAAGCTACCGCTTGTTTAGATAAATCATCATAAATAATTAATGCAGGACGACCGGTATCTCTGAAATACTCACCAATGGCTGCACCGGCAAAAGGAGCGTAGAACTGCATAGGAGCAGGATCTGAAGCTGTTGCAGATACAATTACGGTGTAAGGCATCGCACCTCTTTCTTCCAAAACACGCAATACGTTAGCTACGGTTGAACCTTTTTGTCCAACAGCCACATAAATGCAATAAACCGGGTTACCGGCTTCGTAAAATTCTTTTTGATTAATGATGGTGTCAATGGCTACAGCAGTTTTACCTGTCTGACGGTCGCCAATAATCAACTCACGCTGTCCACGACCGATAGGAATCATCGCATCAATTGCCTTTATTCCGGTTTGTAGTGGCTCGTTTACCGGTTGACGATAAATTACACCAGGTGCTTTTCTTTCGATAGGCATTTCGTAGGTTTTACCGGTAATGGCACCTTTACCATCGATTGGAGTACCTAAACTATCAACAACACGGCCAAGCATGCCTTCACCTACATTAATAGATGCAATTTTGCGGGTACGTTTTACAACGGCACCTTCTTTAATTCCTTCTGAAGAACCAAGTAATACGGCTCCTACGTTATCTTCTTCAAGATTAAGTACGATTCCTTTTAAGCCGGTTTCAAACTCAATCAACTCTCCTGATTGTACGTTTGATAAACCATAGATACGGGCAATACCGTCACCTACTTGCAACACGGTGCCTACTTCTTGTAGTTCAGTTTCGGAACGAAACCCTGCCAATTGTTGTCTTAAAATTGCAGATACCTCTGCTGATTTTACTTCTGCCATGGTAATTTTATTATTGAATTCTTTGTGTTAATTGTTGTTTCACTTTTAGTAATTGGGTCGATACACTGTTGTCAACCTGTGTATCTTCATATCTTAAAATAAAGCCACCAATAAGCGATTCATTGATAGTTTCATTAAAGATAACATCACACTTGGTTGCATCTTTAACCAGTTGTGTAATTTTATTACGCTCTGCATCGCTTAACTTAACTGCTGACGATACATATACATTTACGATATGTTTATGCTTGTTATACAATTCGTTGAAACTCCAGCAAATGTCAACCAGCATACCCTCGCGATGATTCTCCAAAAGCATATTTAAGTATAGAATAGTTTCATTGTCAACTGCTCCTTCAAATACTTCTTTAAAAATAGCTCTTTTAATAACTGGTTTAATCACCGGACTGCCCAACATCGCTCTAAAATCACGATTTTTGCAAATCTCTTCAATCAGGTTGATGTCCATTTTAAGCTTCTCTAGCGCAGCATCATTTTTTGCTAAACTAAACAAAGCCATGGCATACCTTTTTGCAATCTTATTTCCTTTCATGAGATAATGCTATTGTGAGGATTAATTTAACTTCACATCGTTAATCAAAGTAGCTACTAAAGTTTTTTGATTTTCATCTTTAGATAGATCCTTACGAATAATTTTCTCTGCAATATCAACCGACATTAATGCCACTTGATTTTTTAACTCGTTGATAGCAGCCATTTTTTCGTTTTGAATACTGTTGCGTGCTTCAGCCATAATGCGTTGTGCTTCTTTTTGAGCCGCTTCTTTGGCATCGTTAATCATAGTTTCTTTGATTTCACGTGCTTCTTTCAACATTTTGTCCTTCTCTAAACGCGCCTCTGCCAACAATTTTTCGTTGTTGTTTTGCAATTCGGCCATTTCTTCCTTAGCCTTTTGAGCTGAGTTCAAAGCGCTTTCAATAGATTCTTCTCTTTCTTGAATCATTTTAAGAATAGGACCCCATGCAAATTTCTTCATCAAGAAAAATACAATCAAAAAGGTTACCGACATCCAAAAGATAAGACCAAATTCCGGTTTAACTAAATTCATTGTTTATATATTGAAATGGTTTAAAATATTTGTTTTAAATACCGACTAATACAGGCAACCCCTGCATTAGTCGGAAATTTGTTGCTGTAATTTAATTACTTAGTTAATACAACTAATAATCCAATTACCATGGCAAAGAATGCAGCACCTTCAACAAGAGCAGCAGTCAAAATCATGTTGGCACGAATGTCGTTACCGGCTTCTGGTTGACGAGCGATAGACTCTAAAGCACTACCACCAATACGACCAATACCCATACCTGCACCTAAAGCAGCTAAACCTGCACCTAAGGCAGCAACACCATAACCTAAACCGATGTTGTCGGCTGCAGCTTGTAATAAAACGTTTGATAACATAATGTATTGATTTGAGGGTTTAAAAATGCCCGTTACACGGGAATATTGTTAATTATTTATATTAAATTTATTAATGTGCATGTGCATCTTCATGATGTCCTTCCTCTACTGCAGCGCCAAAATAAACAGCACTCAATAAAGTAAATACATAAGCCTGTAAAAATGCAACCAATAATTCCATCACCATCATAAATACCGTAAATGCGGTTGAGAATAATGAAAATCCTAACCCGGCACCGGTATTCATTTCACCAAAAATAAATATCAAACTAAAGAATGATAAGGCAATAATATGACCAGCAGTGATGTTCGCAAACAAACGGACCATCAATACAAAAGGTCTTAAGAACACCCCTAAAATTTCGATTGGTGTTAATAAAACCAATACTCCTACCGGCACACCCGGCATTGCAAATACGTGTCTCCAATAGTGGCCATTAGCATTGATTGTAGTAATAATGAAAGTCAATACCGCTAAAGTTAAGGTAACAGCAACATTACCTGTTAAATTGGCACCACCTGGCATAATTGGAATTAAACCTAATAAGTTATTAATCCAGATGAAAAAGAATACCGTTAATAAATATGGCATAAACTTTTTGTAATGCTTTTCGCCAATACTTGATTTGGCAACATCATCTCTTAGGAAAATAATGATAGGCTCTACAAATGATTGTAAACCTTTAGGCGCTTTTCCGGGGTTTCTGGTGTATGCTTTAGCTACTGAGATAAAAATCCAGCATAATAACACCAAACTGAACAACAGGGAAGCCACGTTTTTGGTAATTGATAAATCGTAAAAACTTGCAGTAAGGTCTTCTTTTACACTGCCGTCTTCATTTACAGCTACCACTTTATTTTCTTCTAATTTGTAGCTGATGTTTGTTTTGTCCGAATGATAGGTGGCATGACCATGCTCAAAACGAGCACTTGAAAAAATATCCAAACCTGCCTCAGAATAAATAATTACAGGAAGTGGCATGGCTAAGTGGCCGGCAATATGCCAATCATGCGCATCACCCACGTGTTCCAAGATCATTTTCCCTGCATTGAACTTTTCTTCGCCATGAGCAGCGCCTGCTTCATGAGCAGCCTCATGGTGTTCTGCTGTAATTGCAGTAGTTTCGTTTTCAGCAGTGGTTGGTACAGCGGTGCTGTCATTTGCAAACGCTGAGGTAGCCCCTAACAAAAATAAATTGGCTATAATGAGGCTTAAAAATATCTTAAAAGTATTGATTTTATAGAGCATTGCGTTATTTTTCGACACGTATTTTTTCAATTCGGGTGCAAAGTTACATTATTTTTAGAGAAACAAAAAAAGATTTAATAACAGATTGTTCATTATTCCCAATTATTGGTTGTGAAGGTGTGATTATCCGAGGTTTGCGTCCTCACCAACCTGTTTTCCCCGCCCGAGGTTGGTGTCCCCATCAACCTTTTCGTTACTCCCAAAAATCAATTTGATTGCATTTCGCACATTTCTTTAGTTTTGCAATCAAAATCAAATTTTTTTTTGAAGCTAAATAAATAACAACCATTTGACTTTAGAAATGTTATAGGTAATCAACCAAATCAATTTTGTGAAAAAGAAAACAGCAGTATTACTCATCAATCTAGGCACCCCCGACAGCCCATCTGTTGGCGATGTACGTAAATATCTATTCCAATTTTTAAACGACCCCAGAGTTATTGATATACCTTGGTTGTTAAGGGCCTTGTTGGTTAACCTCATCATTGTACCCTTTCGCGCCCCAAAATCGGCAAAGATTTACAAAGAACTTTGGACAAAAGACGGATCTCCGCTATTGTTGCACGGGAAGCACGTGACACAAAAATTGCAGGAGAAGTTGGCTCAAAAGGCCGATGTATTTTTTGCCATGCGCTATCAAAACCCGAGTATCGATAATGTTTTGGAGGAAATCAGAAAAAAGAATTATTCGAAAATTATTGTCATTCCACTATACCCACAATATGCATCAAGCAGTACCGGTTCAACACTCGAAAAGGTGATGCAAGTGGTAAGCAAGTGGTGGGTAATACCTGAGATTACCCTTGTCAGTCAATACTATGATGAAGTTGGTTACATCGATGCTTTTGCCGAACGTGGAAAAAAGCATATGGAGGATCGATACGAGCACGTATTATTCAGCTATCATGGACTTCCAGTGAGGCAGGTTGATAAGGTTTACGAAAGTACTCCTTGTGCCGATCATCACTGTGAGGATCATCTTGACGAGGAAAATGCTTTTTGTTACAAAGCTGCCTGTTATGAAACCACGCGTTTAATTGCTGCTCGATTAAATATTCCCAAAGAAAACTATACTGTGGCATTTCAGTCTCGTTTGGATAAGAAGTGGTTGGAGCCATTCAGCGATGAAGTTGTAGAGCAATTGGCTAAAAAGGGTGTAAAGCGCTTGCTGGTGTTTAGCCCTGCGTTCACAGCCGATTGCTTGGAAACCACAATTGAGATTGGTAGTGAATACAAAGAGATTTTTGAAGAGCATGGTGGCGAGCACCTTCAATTGGTTGAAAGTTTGAACGATCATCCACTGTGGATTGGCACCCTCGAAAAATTGGTGCTTGATCGATTGTAGGCACTAATGATTCATTTCAGCGCGCATATCAATATCTCGGATATTAGAGGTAAGTTATTAGCATTTAGCAGGCAGTTTCAAACCTGTTTTTTTTATGATAGCAATGCCGAACAAAACCCTGCCCTGCCCATGTCGCACAGGAGCTACGATATACTGCTTGGCATTGGTAAAAAACAGGTTGTTGCCCTTGCGCAAAATAATGTATTCAATGATTTAGAGGCATTTCAAAACAAGCATCAAACATGGCTTTTTGGATATTTGACTTATGATTTAAAAAATGAAATAGAAGCCCTTAACTCAAGTAAATACGATGCATTATGTTTGCCGGAGGCCGCATTTATTGAACCTCAAATAATTATCACGGTTAAGGGAAATGAACTGCAGGTGATTAGTAAAGAAAAGGAAATTAATCCCTCGCAGGTATTTGAACAAATCATTGCCACATTGCCCCTGCCCAATGCAGATTTACCGGCATCTGTAATTAATCCCAATATTTCATCTCGCGAATACATAGATGCCTTTACTGCTTTACAAAAAGAAATTGCTTACGGTAACATTTATGAGATTAACTATTGTATGGCTTTTGAGGCGACTTTAAGTCATACAGAGTATGAAGCACTTTATTTAAATTTGAATGAGATTAGTAGCGCACCTTTTTCGGCTTTCGTTAAGCTAGATTCAACAGTAATTATCAGTGCCAGTCC
>JALRAS010000135.1 GCA_023262495.1 Bacteroidia bacterium
ACGTCAATAATATTGGAGGTGCCTCTTTGTTGGGTTTAGGCAATGTGTATTTTTCTATTGATGCGTTGCCCGGGTTCAGCAACGATACCGCCTCATTTGTTTTAATTGATGAGGTTAATTTGAGTGCAGGAAGCAGCGGAACAGGTTGGTATGAAAAGGAAACAGCAGTAATTGAGCGTATTTATCCCAACCCATCAGAAGAATTTACTTGGTTGCAATTTAATGTAACACAACCATCAGCAGTGCGCATTGTATTGTATGATGTATTAGGCAATGAGGTGCAACAGTGTTTTAATCAATTTATGCCTGCAGGAAAATTTAAAACCGAAATTAATACTTCATCATTGAGCAGCGGAATGTATGTGTGCAAACTAATGATGGCTGAAAATATCTACACAGAGCGTTTACTGAAGAAGTAAATTACTTTCTTACAGCGTCAATATTGGCGCGTATAGTGAATACATGCGACAGTAATCCAACTTGCTGCCCTACGTTGGTGAGCGCGTAATCCAAAGATATATTCAAAATTTTTACACCTACCCCAAAGTTTGGTTGTGCAGTTTGTACAATAATGTTGTTTTGCTCTCTTACCTCTTGAATATTATTGATTCCGGCTCTTAAGAATACAACATTATTATAATCAAACTCCACCCCAGCATGTGGGTCAACACTGATTAGGTTCGACTTTATTAACACATTTCTCTTACCATCAGTGGTGATGTCAAGATCCAAGGAGGCAGTCGCACTAAATTTTTTGAATCCAAATTTGTAAGCAACACCTGGAATAATTTTTGGCAAAGTAATTTCCATACTGTTAACAGGAATTTCATTGCCTGTTTGAGTAAAAATTTCTTTGGTACGATCACTTAGTGAGTAGCTCCAAGCATTAAATGTACCGGTAATATCGCGCAACATCACACCCGCTCTAAAATTCTTTTTACGGTATTGTAAACCAGCATCCAAACCAAATCCCCATGAGTTGGCAAAGTCGCCAATTACTCTTCTTACAACCTTCACATTCGCTCCAAAACTAAGTCCGGGATATTTTAATTTACGGGCGTAGGAGCCAATAAATGCATAGTCGGCTGCAGAGAAGGTTGTAATTCTGTTGTAATCAATTTGACCATTGCTATTGATCAACTCTGTTGTATTAGGAATATCATCAACCCCAAACCTAATCATACTAAGGGCACAGGTAGAGTTACTGTCTATTTTTTTTGAAATAGCACCATAGTCGTATTTGGCAATGCCTGCAAAATATTCAGAGTGCATGAATGATGCTTGAATATTATTTTGAATGTGCACCAATCCTGCCGGATTCCAATATCCTGCGGTAATGTCGCTCACCGTGGATGAAACTGCATTACCCATTCCAAGCGCTTGAGAGCCCACACCAATTGCAAGAAACTCATTACTATATTTAGGTGCTTGTGCACTTACCGTTCCTGTGTATGCCCAAAGAGCAATCAATAAAATTAGGTTAGGCCTCATGTAGTTGTACATATGCATTTGTAAACGCAAAAATAGATTTATTATTGCATGTAATACCAATTGCGTTTATTTATTAGTCCAACTAATAAACAAATTTGAAATGGTAAATGCCGATACCACGTAATTAACAGTAAAATGAGGCAGTGCCGAAATTGGACTTAATTGAATGTGTAATCGGTATAGCGCCATCTGTTTAAATTTGTTTATCTGATTAAACGAATGGCACCCGTATATGTTTTTAACTTTTTGTTGGTAAACTTTATATCCAGGAGGTAATGGTATACGCCTTTCGGTGCGTTATTTCCATCCCACCTGATTATTTCGGTCATGTTTGTTGCCTTAAATATTTCCTCTCCCCAACGGTTGTAAATAAACATACTCATTTGATCTATGCCTGTTCCACGGGCAAAAAATTCATCATTCAAAAAATCTCCATTGGGGGTAAAGGAATTAGGGATGTAAAGTGTTGGTTGTTCATTTACTTTGATACACTTTGTAATTGAATCTGTACAACCAACATTGTTTGAAGCTGTTAGTGTTATACAATAAAGTCCTGTATCCTTAAAAGTATAGGTGTTTGCATAACCCTGTATTCTGGGTGAATTGTCGCCAAAACTCCAAGAAATTTGGTAAAGGGAAGTATCAGTAAAGTCAGAGAGGTAAACTATTGCATCATCCAAATATATTTCCTTTGGCGTAATGCTAAAAAAAGCAAGTGGTAAATCTTCTACATTGATGAGTTTTTCTTTGAGCAATAAACTGCTGCATCCATTTTGAGAGGTTACCTTCAGCAGTACATCAAATAATCCGGTTTCCTGATAACAATGAAAAACATTTTGAGTAGTGAAACTCGTTTGATCTCCGGTAAGCCATTGATAGGTACAGTTGCTTTGATTGGAAGAAGCTGTAAATGTTACGCATAATGGTTTACAGCCCGAAGTTACATCAGCTAAAAAATCTATTTCGGGACTTTGGTTAACGGTTACCATAAATTGCTCTACATTACTATTGCACCCCTCATCATCAGTGGCAATTACACTATACATTGCATCAGTTTCAGGATCAATCAATAATGGATTTGTTTGATATGTTTGGCCTGTATTGAGGTTCGTAAAGGTGTAAGTAAAATTTTCACTTCCTCCGCTAGCAATTGCTAATATGCTGGTATCTTGGTTACTACATATGCCAAATGAAGCAATTGAGTCAAGTATTACTTGTGTATTATTCACTGTTATGCTATGAATGGTAGAACATGCGTTTGCATCGGTAATTACAATGGTATAATTGCCGGCCGATAAATTGTTGAAGGTATTGTTTGTTTGTTGTGGCTGATTATTGATGGCATAGCTTAGTGGTAAGACTGCATTTAAGGGATTGATGGTTATGCTACCTGTGCTGCTACCGTTGCAACCAGCATCGCTTACAACAATATTTACGACAGGCGGTGCTGTTTCGGTTATAATAAATTCTTGAGAAATGCTGCAATTATTGGCATCGTTTATATTAACTACATAATTACCTGCAACAAGATTATTGATATCAAATGTATTTTGATTGAGGGAAGAGACGATTGCATTGGCATAGTTAACGGAAACATTGTATGGAGCAGTTCCCAAACTAATAACCGCGTTTGCAGTACCATTGCCAATGCCGCAATAGATTGGTTGGGTGCTTACATTTACCACCGGTGATTCGTATATCGTAACCAATTGATTGATGCTCTGATTACACAGACTCTGATCGGTAATGGTTAAAGTTACATTGTACACCCCAGGTCCGGGAAAGGAGTGCAGCGGATTTTGAATAGTTGAAGTTGTTCCATCACCAAAATCCCAAAAATAGGCAACTATGTTATTTAAACCTGTTTGTGAATTGTTATAAAATTGCACACTATCTGCTGTGCAGGAAATATAATTGTTGCCTGCAGAAAAAGATGCTTGAATGTTAAGGCACACCTGTTGTAAATTGTAGAGCAAACCTGTTGCTCCGGTAAATCCCCAAAATACATTGGCATTGCCATTGAAAATATTATTGATTAGCCCGCCTGTAAATGTATGATTGATGCGCAATACCTGATCGAAATATATTTGCATATTGTTGCTTGCAGGATTCCACACCACTCTGAAGTAATGCCATGCGCAATCTTCAATATTCATTGATGAAACACTTGCTTGAACAGGAGCGGCCAAATTATGATTGATGGCTCCATTGCTGTTAATTCCTATGTGGTCTGACGCTATATCGCCATAGTTAACATTTTCGTAAGTGTCAATTTCAATACCAATCGATTGATTTGGAAAATTCATGTAACCTAAACCACCTCCATTGCCACCAACATTCACACTTGTATTTTGCAAAACAAAACAAATCCCATCTGCACCTTGTGTATCATTACAGCCTAAATAAACTCGGAAATTATAATCAAACGGGTTATTTAAGTCAATTTGATTGAGGTTCCAAACCGACCCTCCTTCCCATGCAAGGTTATCGGTAAGTTGAAAACATTCACAACTTAGTTGAGTGGCAGAGCCTACTAAATTAAATTGCTGTGAAAAACCTTTAGAGAGAGGCAACATCACAAACGAAAGCAGATAAAATATGAAATTGACTCGTAACATTGAGTAAATCAAAGTGTAAATCTGACACTAAATTAAAAATTTTATCGACATCAATATTTTTTTTTAATTTACATCATGAATGAAGTGCTTTCTCAATTACAGTTACTCTGTCGTTTGCAGGATGACAATTATGCACAACACGCACGTGGATTATTTCCTGCGCAGCGGCAATGGGCTTGGGGATTGTACCAAAGAAATGATGATACGGCATTTTTTACGGCATGTGTAGGATTTACCATTAAGCGATACCTGCACTTAATGAGTGTGCAGGAGCAGCAATGGGCACAACAGCTATTAAATAACATGCAAGGGGCATTTGAGTTATTCAGAAATAAAGACGGACATGCTTCCTATAATTTTTGGCAAACACGCCCTTCAAAACACTTTCCGGGTGGCTTTTTTGCTCATCATTTTAGTTTTTTTATGATACCTGATGATATTGATGACAGTGCCCTGATACATCTTGTAAAGCGCCATAATGAAGATGAACGAATTAGCTTGAAGAAGAAAATGATTAGGTATGCTGTTGGCAATCTTAAGTGGCCCGATAGGCCCATAAAAGGATATGAAGAGTTGAAGCCTTACAATACTTTTTTTGTGAAAAACATGCCTTCGGCATTCGATATTTGCGCACTTTGTAATGTGCTATATTTTGTTGATTATTTTCACTTGCAGCAAGATGAGCAAGATTTACACAGCTTGCAAGTAATCATCAGGTGCCTTACGAATCAGGATTACAGGCATCGAACCTTTCAATTATCACCTTATTATCCCAATGAGGTGTTAATCCTGTATCATGTGATCAGATATTATGTAGATAGGAACGTTGCATTGCTGAAGCCCTTTCATCAACAATTATTGGAACGTTGTTTGCATAAACTCTCACAGCCTAAACTGAACGAAATGAGTAAATTGTTGCTGCACATTTGCGTACAAAAGCTAAACCCTGCTATCATAAAAATAGAAAAGCCAAAAGAGGCGCAAATGAGCAGTTATCCTTTTTTTGTGGCCGGTATCATTGGAGAGGTTAAACCCAAATTTTTGCGCGCAATGTCGCACTTAAAATATACACACATCACCTATCATTGCAAGGCCTATGCAGAAACGCTGTGGCTTGAGCATTTATTGCTTAATCGCGCTTTCGAACAGTCTATTTCAAGTAGTTGAATAATTCATTCTTCACCTTGTCATCTATAAATTTTCCGCTGTAGCTTGAGGTTACCGTGTTGCTATTTACATCTTGCACACCACGTGACGACACACACAAATGATGCGCATCAATAATTACAGCCACATCTTCGGTTTGCAACACTTGCTTGAGTTCGTTGGCTATTTGAATGGTGAGTCGCTCTTGCACTTGAGGGCGCTTTGCATAATACTGAACAATCCTGTTAAGTTTGGATAATCCAATTACTTTCCCGTCTGAATAGTAGGCAATATGCGCTTTACCAATGATAGGAACAAAATGATGCTCGCAGTTACTGTAGAAAGTAATGTCTTTTTCAACAAGCATTTCTTTATAGCGATACTTGTTTTCAAAGAGTGCAACTTTAGGTTTGTTTGCCGGATTTAAGCCACTGAAGATTTCTTTCACATACATTTTAGCAACTCTTTCCGGTGTGCCTTTCAAACTATCATCGCTAAGATCAAGCCCAAGTATATGCATGATTTCGGTAAAGTTTTTTGCAATGAGCTCCATCTTTAAGTCATCATCCATTTTAAAGGCATCTGCGCGTAAAGGTGTATCTATACTTGTCATTAAATGCATATCTCCCATTTCTTCAATTGTAATGGCTATTTTTTCGTTGTTTTTCATTTTGTTTAGAGTTTTAAGTAAAAGATTAAACAGAATTATCGATTAAATGTTCTCGGGCAACCTTTTTTTTGTTTATTTGTGTAGCTAAAAATCAAAGAAATGGCAGAAGAAAGTTACAACGGAAAATTGCGATCACTAGAGAATTTTCATATTGTTTTGTGGTTAATTAAGGATTTTTGTTGGTGCATGCTTTGGCGTCCTTTAGGTATTGTAATGATTGTACCTACGCTGATATTCGCCTTGTATATTACCTATAAAAGTAAACATATCAGGGTTGAATGGTTCCACAATTTGGCGGTAGTGATGTGGATACTGGCTAATTCAACATGGATGTTGGGAGAATTTTATTATAATGATGGGTTCAGAAATTTTGCCCTCTTGTTTTTTATTATGGGTTTGTTTATTGTGGCCTATTATTACTTGATAGCGGGTTTAACTAAGGGGAATAAAACAAATGGTTAAAGTTCGGGTTAGATATTATGTTCGAGGTTGGTGTCTTCGCCAACCACTTCTTTAGTCCATGAGATTATGGTTAAACTAACCAGCTATTTCTTTTTTCAAATAAAAAAACCCGATAAGCCATTATCGGGTTTTTTTATTTGGTGATACTATAAAATCTATCCTTTCAAGGCCTCTGCACCACCAACAATTTCTAGGATTTCGTTGGTAATTGCTGCCTGACGGGCTTTATTGTAACTTAATTTCAATTCTTTGATTAGCGTACCGGCATTGTCTGTTGCCTTGTGCATGGCTGTCATGCGCGCTCCGTGCTCAGAGGCAACAGAGTCAAGCAATGCTTTAAACAACTGAACCTTCAGCGTACGAGGAATCAACTCGTCGATGATCTTCTCTTTCTGTGGTTCGAAGATGTAATCGGTTTGTGACGACTTACCCGCTACCTGCGTTGGCACTACAGGTAAGTACTGCTCTGTTACAATTAGCTGTGAAGCCGCGTTCTTGAACTTGTTGTACACCAACACTACCTTGTCGTATTTACCCGAAGCAAACTGCTTCATGATGGCATCGGCAATGGCTGAGCTGTTATCGAACGTAAGCTTATCAAATACGCTGTAAGGGGTTTCACCAACACCCTCCGTTGTGTGATGCGAGGTCTTCTTGTACACATCAAACGCCTTCTTGCCCAGAGAAAGAATCTTCACGTTCGCATTTCCGAAATCCGCTTTCATTTGATTGCGAATTTCCTTGATAACGTTGTTGTTGAAACCG
>JALRAS010000136.1 GCA_023262495.1 Bacteroidia bacterium
CCAGGCTGCCACAAAGCTTTTAACACGGCACCCATCTGCATCTCACGCAGCCATCCAATCGCTCGCAGCTGATCGTCGGCAAGCAATCGCCCATCGCATCGTGCTGGTTGTTCACAACGATGGGGGTCCGCACGAGGTCAGGACGGGCCATTAGCAGCCTGCCAACCTGTCATCTCCCGAAGGACCACACCCTGGCGCAACTCGATCACACGATCGCAATGGGCGACGGTGCTGAGCCGATGGGCAATCATCACCAGCGTCAGATCACGGCTCAAGCCATCCACCGCGTCCATGACAGCCCGTTCCGTATCGCCGTCCAGGGCGCTGGTGGCCTCATCAAACACCAGCACATCAGCCTGCTTGTATAAAGCCCTGGCAATACCGATCCGCTGGCGTTGGCCGCCGCTGAGACGAATGCCTCGCTCGCCAACGAAACTCTCGTAACCCTCATCACTGCTTTGAGGAAAATCATCTTTACTCCTAATCTCATGAAGTTTTACTCCGCTGAGCGCTTTCAATCTTTCTAAATTAATTTCATAATCTACCGAGCCGCTTTCCTTTTCCTTGATAACAAATACCTCAATATTTTTACCTGCTGATGTAAACAATCTGGCAAGCGCAAGACCATCGCCTCCATTATTGCCTTGACCACAATAAATGTGATACTTTAAATTGTTATAATCATTTATAATCACTTCAAACAGTGCACAAGCTGCACGCTCCATCAACAGTATAGAAGCCACAGGTTCGTTTGCAATGGTATGTGCATCGCATCTTTGCATCTGTTCTCTTGAAAATATTTTTTGCATGATCAGTTGGTCTTTAAGTGGTGGTCTATCTCTAATATCTTGCTCAACAATTCTTTATTCTCATCATTATCTATTATCCAATTGGCATGCGCGGTGCGCTGTTCATCAGTCCATTGATTATTTATACGTTGCCTAATTTGCGCTACGCTTTGTCCATCTCTTTTCATCACTCTATTTATTCTTACAGTGATTGGAGCAACTACTGCTATTATACCATCTAAATTTTTGTACGAGCCGCTCTCAAATAAAATTGCTGCTTCCTTTAACACATATTTTTTATGGGCATACTTTTGGCACCATCGTTGAAACCACTCTTCAACTTTGGGATGAATGATATTATTGAGCAATGCCAATTTTTCGGGATGTTGAAAGACAATAGATGCGATTAACTTTTTATCGGCTAGCCCGGTGCTATGATCAATCACATCAACCGATAACTGTCGATTGATTTGCTCTAAAACATCGGGCTTATTGAGTATTTTTTTGGCCTCATCATCGGCATAAAAAACAGGCACACCAAGCGCTTCAAATATGCTCGCTATATATGATTTGCCCGAGCCAATTCCACCGGTTAAGCCAATTTTTTTCAAATCTTTCGCATAATAAATTCAACCTGAGGGTTGATTAATTTTACTTTACTTACCAAATCGGGTTGCCTGATTAATTTTACTTTGATACGATTGTTTGTAATTTCATCGGTAGCGGCAAAGTCGGCTTCAATCAAAAACATTTCGGGCTTTACTAATTCATAGTTGGCCAATGAAACGTTATAGGTTACTTTAATTTCGGAAGGGAAAGTTTTGACGACATAACCAAAGGGCATGTTTTTTACTCTAACAGGTAAAACGATTTCGGCCTCGGTATATTTTTCAGCAGGTATCTCAGCCACCACAGCATGTAAACCATAGTCTACACTCTTAAGTTGCTCGTTTTTAAGCGGAAGAATGTGTTGCTTGGTTGATGATATGTTGGTAATGTTTTTGGGATTAGTTTCCAAGAAGTTGATTTGATCGAGCAAGCTTTTTGGTCCTTTCACAATGATGTTGGCAGGTATTACTTTTACCTTTCCTTTAAGTTGATACTGCTTGGCAAAACTGTAAGTAAGGTTCAATCTTACAGGAACAATTTTTTGCGATTTCTGATCAAATACAAACGTTACCGTGTCCGGAATAATTTTTTCTACCTTCACGCTACCGCCAAGTTGCTCTGCCATTGAGCTAAGCTGATTGTTGAGGAGTATATAGTAAATTTCGTTATCGTTGTTGTTGTTGCTGCTGAATTGCTTCTTCACATTAGATGCATCAATAAACAAAGTATCGCGTTTGGCGCTGTATTGCACACCAAGTAAAGCAAACCCTGTAGCTTTTATTCTAACCGAAATTTTGGAAGGTAATTCTTCAACTAAAATTTTGTTGGCTGGTAAATTTAAAAAACAAGCATTGAAAGAAATATCGGCAGTATATTCTTTACTGAAAACGGTTAGCAACCAAAACAAACATGAAAACAACAAGCATATCAAAAAAACGTACAACCTTTTGTCGAGGCGCTTGGGAGAAAACCTGACAAGCATGGCTTTACTTTTAACCCTTCCGTTTTTTTTCATGCACGATAAGTATTACAACAAAATTAACTATTTATTGTAAACGCAAGCGTAAAATCAAAAAGGTAGCAGTATTATTGCTGTTGTCCCAACACTGTGGTTTGATCCATTGAAACGGCCGATTTCTCGAATTTCAATTTGATGCCACTTTCTGTTTCGAGGATAATTGTGGTGTCTTGCACCTCTGAAACTTTTCCGTGCAAACCACCTATGGTAACAATTTTATCACCTTTTTTGAGATTGTCGCGAAACTTTTTTTGCTCCTTGGCTTTTTTCATTTGTGGACGTATCATGAAAAAATAAAACACAATAATCATCATCACAATAAAACCCAAGTTGACGATTGAACCGCCACCGCCACCGTTAGCCGCTGGCCCCATTAATAGAACATTTAAAATCATATGATTGTATTTATAGATTATTTAGAAACCGGATTTACCTCTCCGCTGATGGTAAGCAAACGTGTGCTTGGTATACAGTTGGTAACTAATGTAACCGACTTATTTTGTTTACCATGTTTTCCCACGCTATTAAAAATTACTTCTATTTCGCCACTCTCTCCGGGCTCAATAGGTTGTGTGGGATACTTGGGAACCGTGCAGCCGCAATTACCTCTGGCATCGCCAATAATTAAATCGGCACTGCCTGTATTTTTAAATTTAAAAGCATGCTTTACCTGATCACCTTCCTTGATTGTGCCAAAGTCAAAATTGGTTGCCTCAAAAGTAATTTGTGGTTTGTCTGACGATTCATCGTTAACATCATGCTTCACCACATCGGTGTCAATCTTTGGATCAAACCCATCAGATTTATTTCCGCTGCATGCATACAAAAAAGATACCGCAGCAATCAATAACATTGTTTTTACAGTTAACTTCATGTGCTTGTGAATTTATTCGATTAAACCTCTTCCTTCTTTTTTAATTTTACCCTCGGTTTTATACTTATCAAAAACCTTATCCAAAATACCGTTTATAAAAACCTTGCTTTTAGGGCTGCTGTAATCTTTTGAAAGTTCGATATACTCGTTAAGGGTAACCTTTACGGGAATATTTTTAAAGCTTACGGCCTCTGTTATGGCCATTTTCATTAATAATATATCAACCATAGCAATACGCTCCACCTCCCAATTTTCGGCCATTTTTGCAATTACTTTCTCGTTTTCTTGTTCTTGTAAAAGTGTTTTGGCGTAGAGCTCAAGCACAAACTTTCTGTCATCTTCTTCATCCTTGTATAAAGACATCAAAGTTTTATTTTCGTTGTCTGATGACTTAAAATCTTCAATTGTTTTAATCACTGCATTGTAAACGGTTTGAAAATCATCAACCCAAACAATACTTTTTTCCTCGAAATAAAACTGAAAAGGTTCAAAGTCGAATAGTAGTTCTTTTACAATGTGCAACCATATTTTTTTATCTTCTTCGAAATCGGATGATGCTGCCTGCATGTATGCTTTATACTTCTCATCATTTTTTACAACCGCAAAAAACTTTTTTATGAGTTCAGGTTCATCGTTCCATGAAACTTTTTTGTTGTTACACTTTTTACCTAGTTCAATATTAGAGGAAAGCAGGGCTGCCATCTTGTTTTCGGCAAAACGCATATTGGGATTTAAATCCTCTGCGCTTGGTAGTCGTCTAACCTTTGCCATTTCAATTTCCTGAAGTGCCTGATGGGTGATTTCCGGAATGAGCAGCAGGAAATAAAGGTACAAGTCGTACACCTTTTCTATGGCACCCAATAATTCCTTTTCGCCACGGGCGATTTCAAACTTACCTGAGTGAAGTAAGGCGGCATATAATGAATGAAACGCCTTTACTCTGAGGTGCCTTCTGTTTAGCATTGAAAAAATAATTGTTTAACTGTTAAGCACTGACTTCACCCGAAATTTTGGACATTAAAATGAAATTTTAACTTTCCCAATTTCTTCAATTCGCTTCTCGGCAATTGCTTTTGCAGCGGCAATAGTGGTAATATTCTCAGATTGTGCCGTTCTTAAAATAGATCCGGCAAGGTCGTAAATTTTAGAAGCATTGTTCATGGCTGCCTCGCGGTTATACCCGTGCAACTCACTGTATACGTTGATCAAACCACCTGCATTAATTAAAAAGTCGGGAGCCCATACAATGCCTTTGTCTAATAACATTTTACCATGTATGTTTTCATCTTCCAACTGATTGTTGGCAGCACCGGCTATGATTGAACATTTGAGCTTACTGATAGAATCGGAGTTAACTGTTGCTCCTAATGCACAAGGCGCATAAATATCCATATCGGTTTCGTACACATCCTTTCCAGCGAATACAGTGGCTCCTGTTTTTTTAGCACATTCGGTTAACTTCTCTTCATGAATATCATAAATAGTCACCTTTGCACCTTCTTTTACTAAATAATCAACCAAGTTTTCGCCTACATTTCCAATACCCTGCACAAATATTTTTTTGCCGCTCAACGAATCACTTCCGTAGGCAAATTTAGCACTTGCTTTCATTCCCATGTACACACCAAAAGCAGTTACAGGAGAAGGATCTCCGCTACCACCCATTGATTCTGGTATTCCGGTAACGTGGTTGGTTTCCATTTTTACATATTCCATGTCTTTGGTGCCAATGCCAACATCCTCCGCAGTAATATACTTACCTGCAAGACTGTTAACAAATTTACCAAATCTGCGCATGAGTGCCTCGGTCTTTATTTTTTTGCTATCGCCAATAATTACGGCCTTTCCCCCACCTAAATTAAGGCCACTAATTGCTGCCTTGTAAGTCATTCCCCTGCTTAAACGAAGTACATCATTGAGGGCCTCCGATTCGTTATTATATGCCCACATGCGTGTTCCGCCTAAAGCAGGTCCGAGTGTGGTGTTATGAATAGCAATAATTGCCTTTAGTCCAATTTCATTATCATTACAGAAAACAACCTGCTCGTGATTGTTGATGCTCATTTGCTTAATTACAGATCCGCTTGCCTGTGTCATTTCCTTTATTTCTTGCGTGGTAGCCATGTGATTTATGTGTTAGTTATACGCTCCCTGATTTTATAAAAAATCAGAGCGCAAAAGTAACTTTATTTTGTGAAGCAACAAACCTTTCATGCCAATTAATCTCAAAAGCAATTGTATGAGCGCCATGCATGTTTTAAAAATAATACGTATAACGCTGTGATTCAAATGCATAAATTACAAGCAGAGGTGTTACAATTTGCAAGCATACTTAACTGATACCAATGTGATTAATAATTTAATTAAGATGAATAAAAAGCATTTAATTTGCAGTTAAAACCGACAGGGTTTCTGAAACAATCAATAAATTGCACAAAAACAGTCGCTCTATCGGTATTGTACTACATAGCAATGGACTAATTTGTAAAGATTAAAGGTGTAAAATGGCAGCTAAAAAAACTATTTTGATTTTTATTGATTGGTATTTGCCGGGTTTCAAGGCTGGCGGTCCCATACAATCATGTGCCAATTTGGTGAGCCACCTCAAAGGAGATTTCAATTTTAAAATTATTACCCGCGATACCGACTATTGCGAAACCACTCCCTACCCTACCGTAAAAAGTAATGCATGGAATATCATCGATGAGCAAACGCAAGTTTATTATTTGAGCGCTGATCGCATGAGCAAGAAGGAAATGCAACGTTTAATCAATGAAACAGCATTTGATATGGCTTATTTAAATGGCATCTTTTCCTTTTCTTTTACCATCATTCCGCTTATTTACCTGCGTAAGCTATCAGATAAAAAAATTATTGTTGCGGCACGAGGTATGTTGGCTCCCGGTGCCTTAGCCATTAAATCACTAAAAAAACAAGTATTTTTAACTGCTGCGCGGGTGATGAAGTTATTTAACAAGGTAACCTTTCATGCCACAAATTCTGAAGAAACAAAAGATATTGCACGAGTATTTGGCAACAATAGCCACATCATGATTGCCGGCAACCTTTCAAAGAAAATTGATTTGCCTTCCTTTCATCCTAAAGCAAAAACTGCGGGTACACTAAAGCTCATCAACATAGCCAGGGTGGCTCCCGAAAAAAATTTAAAGTTTGCGCTTGAAATATTGAAAGGCGTTGGTGCCAATATCATTTTTGATTTTTATGGGCCGGTTTACAATAAGTCCTATTTTGATGAGTGTATGCAATTAATTTCCGATATGCCACAACACATCAAGGTAAGTTACAAAGAAGTGATCCCCAACAGCGAGGTACCACAAATACTTAAAAACTACGATGCCATGTTGATGCCTACCTTAGGAGAAAACTTCGGACACATTATTCTTGAATCGTTGATTGCCTCATGCCCTGTTATTATTAGCGACCAAACGCCCTGGCAACAGCTGGATTTAGACAACTCGGGACGGGCAATACCGCTCAACAATAAGGATGCATTTATTGCAGCTATAGAAATGTTTGCTGCTGCTGATAGTGAAACGCACAATGTATTTCGATTAGGGGCTTATCAACGTGCCAAAAAATTTGTAGAAAATACCGATACCGCTGCTGCTAATAAGGCTCTATTTGATATGTTCTAATTGCACGAACTTGGGTACGTTTTCCTGAATAATTTCTTGTTCTTTTTGTCTTGAAACAAAAAGAACCAAAAAATTCAAGGCTGCGTGAAAATTGGCTAAAAAATAAAATG
>JALRAS010000137.1 GCA_023262495.1 Bacteroidia bacterium
ATTTTTGCCTGTAATACCAATTGCATTTATTTTTTAGTCCAACTAAAAAATAACTATGCAATGATTAATGCCGATACTACTTGAAAATAGTACAATGAGGCAATTCCGAAATTGGATTGTATTGAAAGTGTAATCGGTATAACAAATCATCATTAATGCTGCCTTTGCTTGATCCACTCAGCTACTTTACGCGAAGCTTGCTTACCTGATTCTTTCCACATGTGATTGCCGTCAACATAAAGGTAGGCATCATTTTCATTGGTCATATCCAAGTAACCATCAGATGCAACAACGGCCTCACGGATGATTTCATTAAATTGCGGAAGAAATTGGTTCTCAATTTCAAACATTGCTGCGCTTACCGGCAATCTTACTAAATAAACATGACCATGATCTTTCAAAAAGTTTATTGTTTTTTTCAAATAGTTAAGTCTAGCGAAAGATAACTTGCGATTTGGAAGATTCGTTTTTTTATACTCATCAAGCTTTTCTTTTTGACGCTTTTCAACAATCGAATGCTCCATTGGCACACTCACTTCCAACCAACCGTCATGATGTAAAAACATATTGCCTTTTTGTTTTCGCAACATGCTGTAATACTTGCCACCACAATTTTTAATCAAGTATTCCAAGTTAGGATTTACATTTACAAAATAAAGATTGGCCAACATCAAATCGTTCTCAACAAATAGCGTGGTATCATCAGGCTCGGGGCCTATATTACTTATTGACCAAGGATCTACACTGATGATAAAAACACCATCTTTTACATCATTATTGAGTTTCTTCTTGATACTGTTCAAATAAACAGGACCAAAAGGGCTATGCGACAGCGTGAAGGAATAGTTAAAAATTTCCTTCCCCAACACTTCCCTGAATTGACTTGGCTGCAATGCTTGCGCGCTCCTTGAGGTACCCAAAATCAAATGATTTTGAGGGGGTGTGGTAAATCTGATATAAAAGGCATCAGTGTACCCATCTGCTCTTGATAGCACGGCTAAAAAAATACTTGAAACAACAGCTAAAAATATTCCTGACTTAATTATAAATGCTTTCATATCCATTTAAAATTGAAAATAAATGAATTCTTCTCCCTTACCACTATATAGCAAAATGGTGATGGCTAGTATCAAATAAAATATCCAGCGCAGCGGTTTTTTCCAACCAAATCCAAATTTTGCAATGGCAAATTGTTGCTCTCTTCCCAACCATTCTATTACCATGAAAAAAGCAATGAATAAGAATATAGTACGATACTTGAAATACACAGCAAGATCAAGATAGGAAGAAAAATTGCTGAATAAATCAAGGATATAATTAATGGCATGCCCAACATTGTTGGCCCTAAAAAATATCCACGCCAATACAGTCAATAAAAAGGTAATGAGCATTTGAATTAATTCTTTAACCGATGGAAAAAGGTTTCCTTGTGCCACCGTTTCTAAATTACTTCGATTTTTATTTGTGAGTAACAAGGGTAAAAAATAAATAGCATTAAGCGCTCCCCAAATGATGAAGGTCCAATTGGCACCATGCCAAAATCCACTCACAATAAAAATGATAAATGTGTTTCTTACTTTTGTTACAATACCTCCTTTACTTCCACCAAGCGGGATATATAAATAATCCTTAAACCATGAAGAAAGTGAAATGTGCCAACGTCTCCAAAACTCAGCAATATCGCGAGAAAAATAAGGGAAGGCAAAATTACGGAGCAACTCTATACCTAGCAATCGAGCCGTTCCTAATGCAATATCAGAATATCCTGAAAAATCACCGTATATTTGAAAGGTAAAAAATAGCGCCCCAATAAAAAGCATACTACCCGAATAATCGCTCGAGTGATTAAAAATTTCGTTGGCAAACGTTGCGCAATTATCTGCAATAACCACCTTTTTAAACAAACCCCATAATATTTGACGCAAACCATCCATTGCTTTTGTATAATCAAAATTTCGATGTTTCTTGATTTGTGGAAGTAAATGCGTGGCACGTTCTATGGGACCGGCAACGAGCAGGGGAAAGAAACTCACAAAAACAGCATACTCCACAAAGTTTCTTTCTGCCTTTATTCGATCCTTATAAATATCAATGACGTATGACAGGCCATGAAAAGTATAAAATGAAATCCCTACCGGAAGAAGAACATTGATTGTTTCGGGATGAATACTGAAACCAAGGCCTTCTACTGCCTGAGTGAAGGACTCTATAAAGAAATTATAATACTTAAACACCCCAAGAAATCCCAGGTTAACCGAAATACTGAGCCAAAACCAAAACCTCTTAGTACCCCGATCATTGGTGTCCTGCATTTTTAAACCGGTATAGTAATCAAGCAAGGTTGAAAACATGAGCAAGAACAAAAAATGCCAATTCCAACATGCATAAAAGAAATAACTGACAACAAGCAGCATGGCATTTTGCAGCTTTAAGTCCTTGTTGGTCACAAACCAATACAGCACAAATACAACAGGAAAAAACAGGGCAAAGTCAAGGGAGTTAAAAAGCATCTTTTATATCGACTATTGTTTACTCATCATTAACAAAACATTATCTTCCATTTAAACAATATACATGCGTATGTGCCTAAAGTTAAATACATTAATGCAAGATGCATGACATAACGCTTTATGAATTTTCCTATGTTTTTATTTCTCATAACCTTTTTAAAGAAATGAATATCAACTAAAACAGTTAAATCAATAATCAATGCTGCAATAAATTATTTTTCTAAACCTGAGTACTTTTTGTAAACGGCCCTATACCCAAACAATCTGCCAACAGGTGCAATGGTTTTCATGAGCAAATTTTGAATAAAAATAGGGACATCGGCAAGGTAAGATTTACTGTCAAGATACCTCAATGAAACCAACTCCTGTACCAAACCATATTTGCCATTTTTACTTTTTCCATCGGCCGCAAGCCCAACTAAATTTTCAATCAACAAATCAAAATCTAATGCGGGCGTTACGGTATGAATATATACAACCTCAACATCATCAGCATTATAATGATTATGCGGTTTGTTTTTGGGCAAGGTAATTTTTTCGCCTGCCGAAATGATTTTTGTACTGCCCTCAAAAAACACAGTAAGCTTGCCTAAGATGACCTCAAATGTTTCGTCCTGCAACACATGAAAGTGGTTAGGAACTAATTGTCCTTTGCTTTTAATTGCGGCCCTCATTGTAACAAGAGCTCCGCTTGTATCTTGGGCTGTCTCCAAAAACTGATAACTATCTCCGTTAGTGGGATTAGTTATAATTTGTCCTTTGCTTGGCATACTTTAATTTGGTTGGTAATGATAGTGATTAAAATTCATTTAAATGAAAAAGTTGAATCAATAAGTATTAAAAATAATCATTGTAAAAAACAGCCACACTTACATAACTCCCTGAGTATACAGTCTGTTAAGCACTACTTTTGTTGACTCTTGATTATAGCGTTCATCCAGTGATTTCCATACAAACCAATTCCCTCTGTGAACCTGATAAAATCCGACCTCTAACAGTAGCTTTACTTCTGCACGATTTATTTCATTAGCCTCAAATCCTAAAAAACGAATTAATGCCACACCCGAATCAATCAATGTTTTTATGCTTTCATTGATGATTGCTCTTTGTTGCTGAGCTTGAAGATTCTTGGTAAACACAAGCTGCTCAATATATCCCACAGCTGACCTCACATTAATGATTACATCAGCTACTTTTTCTCCTTGCTTATTCTTAAATATCAAATGCTTGTATTGATTGTGATGTGCATTATTGAAAATCCGCCAGTGCATATATGTTTCATCCTGCAATAAATATAGGCTACCTGATGCACTTGGGCCTTGTGCATTCACATTGGCAAATTGAAATTGCCCTTGCTCACAAGTAAATTCATGAGCATTAAACTTACTCCTTTTAAAGGTATGTATCTTCGACAACAATGACAGCGACAAAATTTTCCCTTTATCAATTAATTTATTTTTAGGATTTAGTCCTGACAGGTAACGATAGGCCGCCATAGGCTGATGCACATACAAGAGCTGTGAACTTTTAAAATCAAGTTTAAAACCAAGTTTTACAAATGGTTTGTATGCCGGTGTGAAACCCCATATATACTTAATACCGACTTGCCTGCATGACTCAAAAAGCAACTGATACATTTTATTGAATATATCTTGACCACGATAATCAGGGTCGACCAAAGTGTCCTCCGATTTGGCAGTCAATATTTTTTCACCGGCAGAGTCAATCATGTACAAAGGAATAGCACACTGTATGCCTACAATCTTTATTTCATTTACCAAAGCGGTATCGATGGCAGCTACATAAATACTTTCTCCGGCAGGACAATCGATAAACTCCCATTTAAAATGCGCATAGGTTCTGTTGGAGCGGTAGATCTTATTGAAAAAATCGTTGGCTAGTTTTAGCTCATCTCGCTTTAATAGTCTTACCTCAATTGCCATAGGTTAGCTGTATTGTTCTATAATTTCTTGCTGCGTTATTCCTTCAAATTGATGCTCGTAAAAATAAGCAAGTAAATCTTTATACAACTTAAAATATGTACCGTACTTATATGGAGTAAAGTAGTTGTTGTGCCAAAGCACTGAAACTACGGCATCTTGCGTGTTTTTTTCAACAAAGGATATAATTTTAGAATAGGCCTCCTTAGCTGTCATTTTTTGGTAGTGATGCAGTGTGGTATCCATCACATGCAAGGGACACTCCAAAAAATCAAAAGCTTTCTTTTGTTTAAAGTCATAAGGATGATAAGGCAAACCATAATTATTTCTAAACCCAATTTCTTCTGCAAACCCCAAGGAGGTATCAAACTTCAATCCAGATTGTTGAATTTTCATAAAATCATCAAGTGGCCTAAACTTCAAAAAATGATACCGGTTACCTAAAGGCATCTCCCCATATTTCGCCAACTCGGCATCAAAACTTTCGGATGAAATACTTTTATGCAAACCATTCTCCCAACCTTTTTCAGCAACTGACTTAAACTGCGCCTGTACACGCTCACTATTGAAATCGTAATCGGAATTTTTATACCCTTCTGCTGTAATTCCTTTATTAACCAACCAATAAAAGGTTGATTTAAAATCATACTCACTCTCAATTTGCATAATCTTATCCATATTCAGCCACTGTGGTTTCACCAATAAATTGCTGAACATAATTTTAAACATAGCAGTCAAATTCAGTGCTTTCAGAGCGAAAAAACCATCCTGCAGCAGCGCACCATTGATAAAATCAACATCATGAGATAAAAATATCCTACTCCTTCTTTCCGGTTTTTGATGATGTTTCAACTTGGGATTTAGTTTAACGAGTTGATCAAAACAATACTGAACGCGATTCTGATTGGCACAATTAAAGTGTTTTTGATAGCTTATTGCAAAAGGGAATCTACCGAGGCGATCCTTTTTGTTTTCATCCATTTCTTGCGCACAACTGAGCAAATAAAATGCCGTGGAAAGATAGTCGCATTCACCGTTTGGCATTTTTAAAAAACCCTCTCGAGTGAAGTCATCAGCGAAAGCTAATTGTTGCAATCGCTCAATATTTGATGGATTAAAAATGATATCGGTATCAGCCAAAGCAATAGTCAACGAATCACCTGATTGCTGCTCTTGTATTGATAAAGAAACCCTGTAATTATTGCATAACACACCAAATACATAGATTAACTCATTCCTGATGTGCGCGCAGGTGGAATCAATAAAAAGTGACAATGAATTCAGCTTTGACATTAACTTTCTGTATTACCCAATGAATATAAAATATTTTTTATGATTTATTTTCCGCAACACAAAACTACGTAACAACATTGTCAAAGGCAAAAATATAAGCAACCTAAACAAAAAAGCCGAACCTAAAGAGGTCCGGCTTTTTTTTGTAATAAAGAGGTAATTATTTATTAAGAATAAACTTCTTATATGATCTGTTATCTCCTTGCTGTATGGTACAAATATAAATACCTGCAGGCAACTGAATAGCTGCATCACTGTTCAATTCAATTGTTTCAAGATATTCTCCTTGTTCCATAGCACCTTTTGAAATGTTGGCAACAATTTGACCGGTCATGTTCAAAACCGTTATGGTAACCGGTGTATTGTCATTATCAACGGTATATTTTACGTTTAAGAATGAAGTGGCAGGATTAGGATAAATTTCGAAAATACTCATTAATGGTGCAGGTGTAAAATCTTCAGCCAAACGAGCAGTGTTGCTGAATGTAAACTGTATATTAGGTCTAGACTTTGTTCTTGTTCCTGTTGTGGTAGCACAAATGTTGCCCGAAGCCACATCTTGTCTTCTGTACAATGCCATGTTAGAGCTTGTTGTGGTAAATCTTACAGGAGTATCATTTGTAAAATTGCTATTGTCAAAACAAATGTCAATGAGTATATTATTGACACCGTTGTATGCAAAAGAAGTTGTAAAATTATGAGTGTTCCACTGATTGGAGGTAGCTGTAACATTACCTGAAAAAACAGTAACTGTATTGCTTCCTGACAAGAAACTTGTTGAACTAAACTGAGTAGCGGTGGTATGCGAAATTTTGATGGTAAAGTTATTCATCACCTGTGAGCTCGCAGTTCCTGTAAAAAATGCCAATGATTTTATACGATTATTAGCATCATTATAACCCGCTGCAATTAGCT
>JALRAS010000138.1 GCA_023262495.1 Bacteroidia bacterium
CAACATTCATATTCAAAATTCCTTGTTTCTTGTTCATTATTCAATGTAATTTCAAATGAAATCTAAAAGTCACATTTTAAAGCATTTACCAATTGGTTCATCAAATCATGATTACACAGGCCAGAGGCCTAAAGGTATCATCACTCGAAAGATGCGAGCGATGGCAAAACAGCCAAAATACCTATTAACTTATTCACATTTTTTCTTACCTTCGCCATGCATTTGGTTTCGCTTGATGCGGATTAAAAGGGAATCCTGTGAGAGTCAGGAACAGTTCCCGCTGCTGTAAGTTTTTGTGATATATTTCACCAACTTTGCATAAGAGCCACTGTTTATTAATGGGAAGGCTGCAAGGTTTTAAACAAGTCAGAAGACCTGCCACATGCCATAAATCAAGGCTTTCGGTGAAAAAGCAAGGAGATTATTCTCCATTGAAAGAGATTCTCTCTTGCATTCATGCAGCCAAAAATTAAAAAGAAATGCAATTAAAAAGGCGTGGCTTTTATGTTTTGTTTTTATTGTGCATGGCTGTATCTGGCTTTGCGCAGCAAGATAGCGTGCATTTGATTGACCAAGTTTTAATTCAGGCAGAGGTTAGAACAATTCATTTACATCAGGGTTTAAAACATGAAAGCATTGATTCAACCACCTTGGCGAATAGTTTAAATTTGAGTGCTGCTGAAATCCTCAACAGAATGAGTTCAGTGTATATTAAAAGCTATGGTGGTTCTAGCTTAGCAAGCAGTTCTTTTAGAGGGGGAAGTGCCAATCATACTGCCATTTTATGGAATGGATTTAACTTACAAAGTCCGGTTACCGGCATGATGGATTTATCGCTCATCCCGGCAGGATTGTTTAACAGCATGAGTTTACAATACGGAGGAAAAAGTGCTGTATGGGGCAGTGGTGCTGTTGGCGGTGCCATTCATTTAAGAAGTCAAGCCGACTTTAATACCGGCACAAGCGCGAAATTATTTTTAGGTGCAGGAAGTTTCAATGAAAAAAGTATGCTTGCTGCCGCCACCTACAGCAACATTAAATTTAGCAATAGCACAAAAATTTATCATCACCAATCATTGCACAATTATGATTACCTTTCCTTGGCACGTGAAGTAAATGAAGTTAAGAAACTACCCAATGCAGCGTCTGAGCAGAATACCCTCATGCAAGAAAACTATTTTAAGATTAAAGAAAATCAACTGCTTGAAACACATATTTGGTTGCAAGAAAACAAGCGTTTGTTACCTCCTACCCTTTACCAAGAAAGCAGTGATGCCTTTCAGGAAGACCGCGCCATGCGCTTTACAGGCAGCTATAAAATATACTTCAACAAATGGAATTTTAATTTCAGGAGTGCATTTTTTAATGAAGAATTAAAATATAAAGATTCTGAATTCAGTAAAGTATCAGAAAATAAATCGCAAACTTTTATTAATGAACTTTTAATCAATCACAAAATTGGGCGCAATACTCTAATTTTAGGAGGCAATAATACCTATGCTAAGGCACAGAGCATTGATTTTATAAATAACACTCCAGTGCAAAATAAAATGGCTGTGTTTTCTTCCTTTGAATATTTGCATAAAAAAGGAAACTTATCGGGCGTGGCTACTTTGCGTCAAGAATGGGTGAATACCAATCAAGTGCCATTAACATGGACATTGGGTATCGACTATTACTTAACACATTGGTTAAAATCAAAACTGAACGCATCAAGAGTTTACAGAGTGCCCACCATCAATGATTTGTTTTGGAAGGAAGGTGGCAACACATCACTACTGCCAGAAAATGGCTATGCCTATGAAGGAGGAATCATGTTAATACTTCCAAAAAGAGCGCATCGATACACCTTAAGTGTTGAATTAACTGCCTTCAGCAGAAAACTTGAAAACTGGATTATTTGGTTGCCTAATGGTAATTTTTGGAGTCCACAAAACTTAATGGAGGTTTGGAGTAGAGGTGCTGAAACAAATACTTCGCTTGAGCTTAAAAAAGACGAAATAAAGCTTTTTAGTAATTTTAAAACAAGCTATGTGCTTTCGGAAAATAGTACCTCCTTGCTCAAAAGCGATGCTTCGTTGAATAAACAATTAATTTATATACCTATGTACGCAGGACAGCTAAATTATGGTATTACATATTGCAAAGCTACACTTATTTTAAATCATACTTACACAGGATATCGTTATACCAGCAGTGATCATAGCCAATACCTTGAACCCTATTTTTTGCATAACTTAATTTTAGCTTATCAATTAAATTTTAAAAAGGTGAGTATAGATTTGCAATTTCAAATAAATAATTTAGCAAACACAAGCTATCAAGTTTTGGCCGCGCGTCCAATGCCAGGCATCAATTACAGGGGTGGTTTAGTATTTAATTTTAAAACAAACTATGGAAAATCATAAAATAAATGCAGCAATTCAATTGCTACCTTTAAGTAACAATATTGATCAATATAAGATTATAGATGAAGCCATTGCACTCATTAAAAATTCAGGATTGAAATATGTGGTGTGTCCTTTTGAAACAGTTATTGAAGGTAACTATGATGAGGTAGTGCAATTAATAGCACACATTAAAAATAGTGCATTAAAAGGAGATAGTGAAGAAATTATTATTAATTTAAAACTGCACTGCAACAGTAAAAAAAGTTTATTTATTGATGATAAAATAGGTCAATATCAATCATGAAAATATTCAATTTATATCGAAGTTATAGTTTGCTGTTTGTGGCCATCGTTACTTTGTTTGTTTCTTGCAAATCAGATAAACCAGAGGAAGAAATAAAACCAACGATTGACCTAAACAGTCATCGTGGAATGTATATCATCAATGAAGGAAATTTTCAGTTTGGCAATGCAAGTATAAGTTACTACAACCCCGATGATGAAACAGTTGTTGAAGATTTGTACAAGCAGGTAAATCAACAACATTTGGGCGATGTTTGCCAAAGCATGACTTTGATAAACGGGTGGTATTATGTGATAGTTAACAACTCTCAAAAAATTGAAATTGTAAACCCTGAAAGTTTTGAAAGAAAATCCTCTATTACCGGTTTGGTTTCTCCAAGGTATATGATACCGGTAAGCAGTTCAAAAGCATATGTTAGCGATTTTAAAAGTCACAGGGTAAGTATCATTAACTTGGGTAATCATACCAAGCAGGGTGAAATTGCTATACATGGATGGACTGAAGAAATGCATATGATGTATGGTAAGGCCTATATTACCAATATGAAAAATGACAAACTATACATCGTTAATACTGCCACTGATAGGTTAGAAGACAGTCTTGTTTTAGCGCAATCTCCGGGAAGTTTGGTAGAAGACAAGCATGGCAAACTATGGGTGCTGTGTCAAGGAGATGCCACAATGAATAAAACCGGAGCGCTTTGCTGTATTAATCCTCAAACTAACAGCATCGAAAAAAGAATGAATTTTCCATTAAACAATGCCCCTATGCGCCTGTGTATTAATGATACACATGACACCCTTTACTATATCAACAAACATATTTATCAACTTCCGGTTGATGCGCAAACACTGCCTAGCACCCCGCTCATTAGCGGCAATGATAAAAACTTTTATGGAATGAGCATTGAGCCAAAAACAGGTAGAATATTTGCTGCCGATGCTATTGACTATATTCAAAAAGGAAGAATCTACTGTTATAATTCGAAAGGTGTTTCAGTTAAAGATTTCAGGGTTGGTTTAATCCCTTCGCGGATTTATTTCAAATAATTTTTTTCATAAATTTGTGGAATGAAAATCTTGTTATCGATATTTCTTTCACTTCAACTTGTAACAAATTGTACCTTCTTTGAAGATGTGGCAAGAATACCATTATTGATCGAACATTTTCAACATCACGCTAAAAAAGAAAGTGGTCATCTTTCCTTTTTTGATTTTATTGTGATGCATTATTTTAGTGATGTAAAAGATGCTGATATAGCGCATAATTCCCTTCCACTCAATCACTCCGGAGATATTGGTCATGTGCATTTAAGTCCTGCGTTTACCCTACCAGAATCTGTAAAGCTATCAACAATGATTGCATCAGAAATTGAGCATGTGATATACATCGAACAATTTATTCCCAACAGCAATCTGAATCGTATTTTTCAGCCCCCTAAGGCCTGATCATTTGTTAAAGGACTTTAGTTAGTAGTCCGATCAACCTAAATCTTATCGTTTATTCAATGCAGATGCAGCAATGCCGCTGCTTTATTTTATTTACTCATGAAATTATTTTTTAGCAAATCGCAACATACGATTGCTACTGCTACAATCACCAACAGTTTAAAAAGGAGGTATCGTTATGCTCAATAAGATTATTAGCTTTTCTGTGCATCACAAACTTATCATTGCTTTGTTCGTTCTGGCCTTGATAGGTTATGGCAGTTATCAATTAACACAGCTGCCTATTGATGCAGTGCCTGATATTACCAATAATCAGGTGCAGGTCATCACCATAGCCCCATCACTAGGCGCTACTGATATTGAACGACTCGTTACCTTTCCAATTGAAATGGCCAACAGTAATATTTCAGGCATTCAAGAAATAAGGAGTTTCTCACGCTTTGGGCTATCTTTAGTTACGATTGTATTTAATGATGATGTGGATATTTATTGGGCACGGCAACAGGTTAGCGAAAAATTGTTGTCTGTTCAAAGTGATATTCCTAAAAGTATGGCTAGTATATCACTTGGTCCTATTACCACCGGTTTAGGTGAAATATATCAGTACACACTGAGGGCTGCTCCTGGATATGAAAATAAATACGATGCCATGGCCTTGAGGTCAATTCAGGATTGGGTGGTGCGTAGGCAGCTGCTTGGAGTTAAAGGTGTTGCTGATGTGAGTAGTTTTGGTGGCAAACTCAAACAGTATGAAATTGCTGTTGAGCCATCTAAATTACAGGCCTTTAATGTAAGTGTGGAAGAAATATTTGCTGCACTAGAAAAAAACAATCAAAATACAGGTGGTGCCTATATCGAAAAAGGCCCGGTGGCGCTTTATATCAGAAGTGAGGGACTTATTAAAACGAAACAAGATATTGAAAATATTTTTATCAAAAACAACAGCAGCGGCACGCCACTTTTATTGCGCGATGTGGCAGAAATAAACATTGGACATGCAACACGTTACGGTGCATTATGCTACAATGATGAAGGAGAAGTATCAGGAGCGGTAGTGATGATGCTTAAAAATGAAAATAGCAGTATCGTTATTCAAAATATAAAAGACAGAATACAGCAAATAAAAAAAACACTCCCAGAAGGAGTGATCCTTGAACCCTTTTTAGACCGCACTAAAATGGTCAATAATGCCATAGGTACCGTTGAAACCAATTTGCTCGAAGGGGCGCTGATTGTGTTGTTTGTACTTGTCATTTTTCTTGGCAACATCAGAGCCGGACTGTTGGTTGCATCAGTCATTCCTTTATCGATGCTCATTGCTGTGATATTGATGAATGCCTTTGGTGTAAGTGGAAATTTGATGAGCTTGGGTGCACTGGATTTTGGGTTGATTATAGATGGTGCAGTCATTATTGTGGAAGCAGTATTGCATAGCTTACATCAACATAAAAAGAATCAAAGTAGAGATTACTCCCTCACTGAAATGAATGAGCAAGTAAAAAACTCTGCAAGCAGAATGATGAATAGCGCTGTATTTGGTCAAATCATTATTTTGGTTGTGTATCTGCCCATCTTTTTTTTATCAGGCATAGAAGGCAAAATGTTTAAACCAATGGTTCAAACAGTTGCATTTGCGCTCACTGGAGCTTTTATTTTATCGCTCACCTATGTGCCTATGATGAGTGCTTTGGTATTAAGCAGAAAAATAAAATCAAAGAAAAATATCTCAGACAGGTTGATGGAATCACTCGAAAAATTATATGCGAAGCTACTCTTCAAATCACTTAAACTACCGAAAATTATTTTGAGTGTTGTAATGGTACTTTTTGCAGTGGCTATATATATACTTTCACGTATTGGCGGAGAATTCATCCCAATTTTAGAGGAAGGAGATTTTGCTGTTGAATTCAGAGTTTTGCCGGGCAGTAATTTGAATACTACGATTGAGCGTTCACAAAAAGCTGCTCATATTTTAAAAACACGTTTTCCCGAAGTAATACAGGTAGTAACAAAAATTGGAAGTGGAGAAATACCAAGCGATCCAATGCCCTTGGAAGCTGCTGACATGATGGTAATTTTGAAAGATAAAAGTGAGTGGACCTCCGCTGAATCATTTGCTGAACTGGCAGAAAAAATGAATCAGCAACTAAATGAAATACCTGGTGTAACTTGTAGCTTTCAATATCCTGTACAAATGCGTTTTAATGAGTTGATGACCGGTGCTAAACAAGATGTGGTTTGTAAAATATTTGGGGAGAATTTGGATACACTTGCCCATTATGCTCATCAACTCGGACAAATTGCCGGTGCTATTGAAGGTGCAAGAAATGTTTTTGTTGAAACAGTTGCGGGGATGCCCGAAATTATTATTGAGTATAATAGATTAGCTATCGCTCAATATGGCTTAAGTATTGATGCAATCAATAAAGTAGTAAACACCTCAC
>JALRAS010000139.1 GCA_023262495.1 Bacteroidia bacterium
TTTTGATATCTAGTTACCAAGTATACCGCAGTAACCGATAGGATACACATGGCCAAGATGGAGAGTGCATTTTTTGTGCTTTTTGTCATAATGCTTTTTTGAATAATAGTTTAGGCAGTATATTTCTTTTTCCTGATGAAGGCCGATAACAACCCATACAACAAGATGCTACATACGGGGACTAAAATGCATATCAGTTGCCACTTCATTTTAGCGCTCTGGATAATTGTTTTATCTAATAATCTGATTTGAATATCTCTTGTTCTAACGGCTATCAGTCCTGAATCGTCAAGGAGGTAGTTCATGCAATTCATGATAAAGTTTTTATTGCCGAATTGTTGTTGGGTATAACGGTCGTATCCCAATGGATATACTTTTCCTGAGCTAGATTGTACTTGATTTTTTATGACATCACCATCAGCCACAACGATCATAGAAGTTTTCTTCCCTTTACTTTTGAAGGCAATATCCTCGGTGTTTGAAATGGAAGGAGCAATACGGTTGGTAAATACCGACTCAAATTCACCTTCTAACAAAACAGCAAGCGGAATATTCTTTCTGTAGTATTCTTGTGGGTTAGGTTCTTTGCGCAAAATGGCAAGATCAATCCTGGCTGGCGTATTGATGGCTTTTGAATATTGAGAAGAGGCCAATAAAATTGTTTTCTTGATATTCTTATTATTAATGGTGTCGATTCCGCTGGCAAATTCAAATTTTACGGCATTCAAATTTTTTACCACCGGGTGATCACAAAATGGGAATGCTACCGGGAAATATACCCAAGGATAAAATTTATATTGCGGTTGTTTTCCCTGATAGCCGGCAAGTACAGGAATAGGTGCCGATTGTACATCGAGCACTAAATTGGTATTGAGCCGCACACCATACTTGAATAAGATATCTTCTAAGTTAAGCGGATTGGCAATTCCAAGGGTTACATTATTTTTGGTTAAACTATCCATACTTGCCATGATAGGGTCAATGAGCCATAAAGTTTTACCGCCTTTCATCACAAACTGATCAATCACATACTTATCTTTTTCATCAAATGCACTGTCGGGTTTTGCAATGATGGCGGCCTTGTATCCGCGCAGAGCAAATAGTTGATTGTTTATACGAACACGCTCCACGGTGTAGTATTCCTCAAGCGCCTTGGTGATATCTTCCACCGATTTCCCATTCAACTCTCCATGTCCTTCAACAAGGGCTATTTTATCTTTAATTTTAGTGGTTAGTTTAAGAATGGTGCTGGCAAATTCAAATTCTAGGTTTTCGATTGATGCGTTGAGCACCTCTTCTTGATCTTGTGCAATCTGCGTTTTCAGCAACTGCATGGGAAAAGTTTTATCGCGATAGCTGACAAGTGCTCCCGGGAAAATGATTTGATTTTGCTCTCCGCTTTCTGTTTTAACCTGCAAAGAGGTAGGTAGCAATCCTGCTTTATAGAGTTGCTCGTATACCTCAGAATTTTTTCTTACGTCCTCTTCTTGCGATGGGTTGATGAAGGTGTACTGAATATTGTCTCCGGCATATGCCCTAAATTCATCAAGCATCTCTCTTGTTTCGCTACGCAGGCGCTTAAAACCTGCCGGAAATTCTCCTTCAAGATATACTTTGAAGTATATGACATCATCGAGCTCTTTCAATAGTTTTTTGGTGGAAGGGGATAGGCTGTATCTTTTTTCGGCAGTTAAGTCGAAACGCTCAAAAACGAAACTGCCAATCACATTAAGTAAGATGACAATGCTAATTCCGGTGAATAGCTGCAGAAAGCTGTTGAATTTATTTTTATTTCTCATATCTAATAGCTGCAATTACCATTTTCTGCTTTCGAGCGAGGTTTTTGTCATCATGATAAATATAGCTGAAAGGCCCACAAAATAAATGATATCTCTTGTGTCGATTACACCTCGGCTCATACTTACATAATGTTGACTGACGCCTAAACCGGCAATGATGTTGTCTACCCCTTTAAAAAGTTGTAAGCTGCTGAAGGAGTCAAATCCTTGATAGGCAATAAAACAAAGGAAAAGTGAAATGATAAAAGAAATTACCTGATTATCGGTAATGCTTGATGCAAAAATACCAATAGATACAAATGCAGAGGCCAGGAAAATAAGTCCGATGTAAGATCCATTGGTAGCACCAATATCGATATTGCCTACCGGATTTCCCAGTTGATAAACTGCATAATAGTATATGAGGGTAGGGGCAATGCTGAAAATTACTAGCACAATGCCCGCCAGATATTTGGCCATAATGATGTTTAAGTCTGTCAACGGTTTGGTGAGTAGCAACTCTATGGTGCCGCTGCGTTTTTCATCTGCAAAGCTGCGCATGGTAATGGCGGGTATCAGAAAAAGATATACCCAAGGAGCAATCATAAACAATCCGTCAAGTGAAGAGTACCCATTTTCGAGCACATTGAACTCGCCAGGAAATACCCACAAAAAAAGACTAACGATGAGCAAAAAAACAATTATCACTACGTAGCCTAAAACCGAGCTTAAAAAACCTTTTACTTCTTTCTTGAATAATGAGAACATACAAATTCGGGCTTTTGAAATGAATGACACAATTGGCGAAAGTATAAAGACTTGTGTTGATATGGATAAAAAATTGTTAACATTAAAGAATATTGACACTTATTTTTTGGGTAATCCCAATAATTCTTTTGCATTGGATATGGCAGCAGGGGTCATTTTTTCATTACTTAGCATTTTGGCTATTTCATGTATTCTTTCTTCTTTGTTTAGCACTTTAATATGGGTAGTGGTTACATCGGCTTGCACATTTTTATATACATACCAATGTTGTTTTCCTTTGCTTGCAATTTGAGGTAGATGCGTAATACTAATAACCTGTAAATGTGCCGATAGTTCTTTCAAAATTACCGCCATTTTTGCAGCCACATCGCCCGAAACGCCCGTATCAATTTCATCAAAAATGATGGCGGGCAATGTTTTGTTTTTTGCAATGATTGATTTTACTGCCAACATCACACGTGATAGTTCTCCGCCCGAAGCAACCTTACCAAGCGGTGCGGGTTGAATACCTTTATTTGCGGTAAACAATAATTCAACATCATTGATGCCTGAAGGGCCAAGTTCCTCAAGCTCGTTTAAGTGAACCGTGAATAAGGCGTTTGGCATACCTAATTGTTGAAGTAATTCGGTTACTTGTTTGCTAAAAATAGGTGCTGCTTTCTTTCTATTTTTATTGAGTTCTTGCGCTTTTTTTTCAAGCACACTTTTTGTTTCTTTAATTTGCTTATTGATGGCAATAATTTCTTCTGCTACAGACTCAACTCCATTAATTTTGCTTTCAAAATCTTGCATCAACAATAGCAGCTCTTCCTCGCTATTTACAGCATGCTTACGAAAGAGGCGCTCAATAGCATTTTGTCGCTCATTCAAATACTCCAATTTTGTGGGGTCATAGCTCACTTGATCCAGTTGATGTTCTATTTCAGCTGAGATATCCTTTAATTCTATGACTGCACTTTGAACCCTTTGGTGCAACTCTTCAAATTGTTGGTTGTATTTGGTAATAACTGATAAGCTTTGCTTACATTCGTTTAGCATAGCAAGCACATGCTCTTCCTTATAGCCAAGCAAATGATTGGCCTTTTGCAAATTATTTTTGATGTCTTCGGCATGCGTCATCACCGATAATTCAGATTTTATCTCGCTCAATTCATTGGGTTTGAGCTTTAAATCATCAATCTCTTGCCACTGAAATTGATAGTAATCGAGATCTTTTTTAAGGCGTTTTTCTTCTTCGTTTTTTTGAATTAATTGTTGTAATAGCGATTTGTATGCAGCATAAATATTCCTGTAATTGGCTTGAAGTTGATCGTTACCTGCAATATTGTCGAGATAGCTGAGTTGGGTACTTTTTTCTTGTAGTCCAAGCGATTGATGTTGAGAGTGCACATCTATTAATTGCCTTGAAAGCTCCTTGAGACTCTGAAGGTTTACAGGTGTATCATTGATAAAGGCCCTCGATTTTCCGTTGCTACTGATCTCTCTTCTGATAATTGTTTTCTTGTTATAGTCGAGGTTATTGTCTTCAAAAAAAGGAGTTAAATGGAGTTGGCTGACATCAAATTCTGCTTCAACTATGCACTTTTTGTTTTTATCAAGTAGCTCTCCGGTATCGGCACGTTGCCCTGCGATAAGATTTAGCGCCCCTAGCATAATAGATTTACCGGCACCTGTTTCACCTGTTATAATTGTAAAACCCTTCTCAAAATTGATTTCGAGGTCATTAATGAGAACATAATTTTTAATGTGCAGCGAGCAAATCATAACAATAAATGTTTGACAAATGTAACACTTACCACTTAGAATTTTGTGAGCATTTTTGTCGTTTATATAATTGCTTCAAACAAAGGCAATTACTTTTGAAGTATGATAGAGTATTACTCTCAAGTATGCCTTTTACGATGGCTTAATATTCGTAAAAAAAATGTAAAATAATTGATATTGATGATAAAATAGTAATTTTACACGATTATGAAAAAAGGAGCTATTCACAGTAAGATAACAACCTCATTCATTTTGATAATGATTGTTATGCTATCATGTCAAACTCCCAATAAAATTTCAAATCAAAACCTTTCATACTCCTACCGTAAGAGTGAGCATATTCTTCACCCTCAATTCACGATACAGCATATTGGTCCGCAAACCTCTTTGATACATTTTTCTGTGAGCACAAGTGAGTTGTTGTATGTAAAATCAGGAGAGAGCAAGGACTTTACCGCCAAGGTTGCACTCACATACCGACTGCTTACCTCGTACGATGCCAAGCAGGCAGTGGATACAGGTACTGTAATTGTGATTGACAAGGAATTTTCTGAAAAACCCAGTTTGCTTGCTGCAAAAACCGAATTTAAAGCAGTATATCCCAACAATTACATTTTAGAGGTAGTGGTGCAGGACCTCAATAGAAACATCAGTTCAAAAAGTATCATGAGCGTTTTCAAAAGCTCTTTTGGAACCGCGCAAAACTTCCTACTTACCGATACCTTATACCAACAGCCCTTGTTCAGGAACACCATTAAAAAAGATGAGGTTGTGCAGTTGCAATACACCGGTGGCATCACTCAGAAGAAACTTTTTGTGAGGTATTATAACAGGCAATTCCCGCTGCCTGCACCTGCCTTCAGCACTTATAATCCTAAGCCTTTTGATTACCACCCTGATAGTACGTTTGTGGTTCATTTGGATTCTGTAATGAAAACACGTATTCATTTAGAGAAAATGGGTTTTTATCATTTTCAGATTGATACCGCACTCAAGGATGGATTTTCTGTTTATCGTTTTAGTGAAGAATTTCCATACCTCACTTCCCCTGAGCAACTTGTTCCCGTGCTAAGATTTATTACAACAAGGCAAGAGTTTGAAGACCTTATGGCACAGAAAAACAAAAAGAAGGCAGTTGATGATTTTTGGTTGAAAAATGGAGGTAATACTGAAAGAGCTAAGTCGATACTCAAAACATACTACTCGAGGGCTCAGGATGCTAATCTTTATTTTACCTCATATTGTGAAGGATGGAAAACTGATAGAGGTTTGATATATACTATATTTGGTCAGCCCAATACGCTGTACAAGCAAGAAAATACCGAAACTTGGGTTTACGGGGAAGATGCCAGTTACAAGTCACTCTCTTTTGTTTTTATCAAGGTCATCAATCCTTTTTCTGAAAATGATTATCAACTAAACCGCTCCGATATGTTTAAAGATGAATGGTATAAAGGTGTTGATGCATGGCGACAAGGAAGAGCATACAACGAACATTAATTTTACAGAATTGAATCACACACATCAAGAGTACGACAACATCATCTATGGAATTCATCCTATTATGGAGGCCATAGAAGCCGGTAGAGAAATTCAAAAAATTTTTATTCAAGACGGTGTAAGAGGCGATTTAATTAAGCAACTTATCTACAAGGCCAAAGAGCGAAAAGTATTTTACCAATTTGCTCCGGCCGAAAAGCTCAATCGACTTACTAAAAATAATCATCAAGGCGCAGTGGCATTCATTGCGGAAGTTACCTTTTATGAGATTGATCAAATTTTACCTCCAATATTCGAAAAGGGAAAGGTGCCTTTGTTGTTGATGCTTGATAAAATTACAGATGTGAGAAATTTTGGAGCTATTGCAAGAACTGCCGAGTGCTGCGGGGTGGATGCCATTATTATTCCTGTTAGAGGATCTGCGCCTGTTAATTCGGATGCCATGAAAACTTCTGCGGGGGCGTTAAATAAAATTCCAGTTTGTCGCAGTATGAATTTGAAAGAAACAATCAAATATTTAAAAGACACCGGATTAAGCATTGTGGCTTGTACAGAAAAAACCGAAGTGTCATATACTCAAGTGAATCTCAAAAATCCTTGTTGCATCATCATGGGTAATGAGGAGGAGGGAATCTCGGCTGAATACCTGAAGCTATGTGATGCAAAAGCCAAGCTACCCATGAAGGGAAGCATTGGTTCGTTAAATGTTTCAGTAGCTTGTGGCGTTATTTT
>JALRAS010000013.1 GCA_023262495.1 Bacteroidia bacterium
GCAGTATCTTGATTTAGGGGGAGGATTTCCAAGTGCCAACACCCTGAAAGGCGCTTACTTACCGGGATCGGATACGGTTCCTCATATTGAAGAGTTTGCTGAAGCTATTGCCAATACCATTTTAGGTTATGGTTTTAAACCCGATGAATTGCCGCTGCTGGTGCTTGAAAGCGGGCGTGCACTGATTGATGATGCCGGTTATCTTTTAGGCACCGTTTTGGCAAATAAAAGATTAAGTGATGGAAGACGTGCTACTATCATGGATTTTGGCGTGAATATTTTATTTACTTCGTTTTGGTATGATCATAAAATAAGTCCGGCTCAAGATTTTACCCATCATTCAGAAGATCAGGTATTATATGGTCCACTGTGTATGAATATTGATGTCATCAGAGAAAGTGTAAATTTGCCACTATTGAATAAAGGAGATCAAGTGGTGGTGCATAAAGTTGGCGCTTATAATATGACCCAGTGGATGCAGTTTATTGCCATGCGACCTAATGTGGTGATGATTGATATGCAAGGAAAAACACATATTATTCGTCAGAAAGAAACGTTGCAATATATGGAGATGCTTGAGCAACTGCCCACACACTTGAAAGACTTCTCGTTATAAAAATGTATGTCAATCAAAAAAAGTATTGCACCTATTTTTGAGGGTGTAGTTAATAGCTACTCCATTCTGTTTTTTTCGAACAGCAAGATATTTTCATTGCTGCTGCTGCTCATTAGTTTTTTTAATCCTGTAGCCGGATTATCGGGGCTGATTGCGGCCTTCGCAACTGTTTGTATGGCATTGCTTATGGGTTTTAATCAAAGCAATACTGTATCAGGTGTTTATAGCTTTAATGCGTTGTTGTTTGGAATTGGATTTGGTTCTTTTTTTGAAAGCTCTGCCGTTTTTTATTTTTTATTGATTATTGCTTCACTCCTTACTTTAGTGATATCAGTTAGTTTGAGCGGCCTGCTAGGCAAATATGGTTTACCCTTTTTGTCCATTCCGTTTATCATCACTTTTTGGATGATTTTATTGGCCACCAAAGAGTTTAACAACCTAGGACTTAGTGAGAGAAACATTTATTGGATTAATGAAATGTATGCTGTTGGTGGCAAACCCCTGCTGCAGTTACTCAACAACATAGAAAACTTACCCTTCCCAAAATGGCTTTCAACTTATTTTAGGGCCATGAGTGCCATCTTTTTTCAAGAAAATATGTTGGCCGGCATGTTGTTATCGTTAGGTATTTTGTTGCATTCACGCATTGCTTTTACTTTAAGTTTTATTGGTTTTTTTGGCGCTTATTTGTTTAATGAGTTTACAGGTGCTTTTCAGGCAGGCATCAATCCTTATCATTTGGGAAGTAATTACATGATGGTTGCAGTGGCTATTGGTGGTTTTTTTGCCATACCCGGTGTTTACAGTTACCTGTGGGCTTTCTTTAGTATTCCTGTAACCAATATCATGGTGATTGCACTCACAAAGATATTCGGAGTGTTTTTACTACCCATCTTCTCTTTACCTTTTTGTTTGATGATTTTGTTGTATCTCTATTTTTTAAAGATGCGCGCGGTGCCCGGCAAATTGGTGTTAACACCCATACAACACTACTCTCCCGAAATAAATTTGTATCAATACAAAAACAATATAGAGCGGCTAAAGGATGAGTATTACTTTCGATTTAGTTTACCATTTATTGATCAGTGGATGGTTACACAAGGATATGAGGGCAGCATAACGCATAAAGATGAATGGAGCAAGGCGCTTGATTTTATGATACTTGATAAGGAGATGAAATCGTATGCTGGCCAAGGCCAAACTCTTGATAGTTTTTACTGTTACAATAAGCCGGTGCTTGCTCCTGCAGATGGCTATGTGCAAGAAGTGGTAGATTATATTGAAGACAATGGCATTGGTGAAATCAACCGCAATCAAAATTGGGGTAATACAATTGTGATCTATCACCTACCGCATTTATACTCCAAACTTTCACATCTGAAAAAAAATTCAATTATCGTTAAAGCAGGTGAATTTGTGAGGAAAGGACAGGTAATTGCCTACTGCGGAAATTCAGGAAGATCTCCCGAGCCTCATTTACATTTTCAAATTCAGAGCACACCTTATATTGGAAGCAAAACGTTGGCTTATCCTATTGCCTGTTTCTTTGAAAACAATGGTAAAGAAACATCCTACAAGGTATATGCAACACCGCAAGAAGGCACAGTGGTTTCAAATATTGAAGTGAATAAATTATTGCAACAGGCCCTTTCATTTCAGCCCGGATATCGCATACAGATGTGCGAAAATAATCTAACTGAAACATGGGAGGTCTATACCGATGCCTACAATCAAACTTATATTACTTGCAAAGAAAACAACGCTACTGCTTATTTTGTGAACAATGGATCAGTGTTTTATTTTACCAATTATTATGGTAGTAAAGCTGCACTGCTTTATGAATTTTATTTATCGGGATTTAGAATTGTACTGAGCTACATGCCTCAAATAACAGTTAAAGATGTATATCCTTTAAGTGTAGTAAAGGCCCCGTTCTTCAAATGGATACAAGATTTTGCAGCACCATTTGTGCAATTGATTAAACCTGTATACATGCTCAATTACAGCAGTGTAGATGATCAAATTTTCAGCACAGAAATGACTCTTGAAACAAGTATTGAGGTTGATATTTTAGGGCAAAAGAAGATCAAACGAACAAGTCAGTTACTCATTAAAAACGGGGCTTTGCAACAATTAATTATTACTAAAAACGGAAAGGAGAGAATTTTAAAATGTACAGAATAATTTTATCGATACTATTCCTTACATGCATAACATTGCCCACAAAAGGTCAATCAATGAGCTATGCTGAAATTGACAGCATCAGCTATCATCAGTATTTGATTGGCGACTGGGACGGATTGCTTACAACTATGCGTTTGGCGGAGCACAACAATAGCTTGTATCCTAATTTATTACTGCGAGGTGGCTATGCAGCAATGATGAAAGGCAATCATAGTTTATCTTTAAAGTATTACCAAAATGTATTGCAATTAAATAGTTATAATGAGGCAGCACTTTATTTTGCAGCATACAACAACATACAAATCTCTCGATATGATGCAGCAGTTTATCATGCCAAAAAACTGAGTATCGATAACCGAAACAAACTTGGTTTACAAACAAAAAAATCGGTTGAATTTGCAGATGCCGAAATCAGCATCAAACCCAATAATGCTGCCTATCGTCAAACGGGAACGTATTTTCGTGCGAGGTTCAATAGCCGCATCAATCACAGATTAAAACTCACTTATTGTTTTGCCACCTATCGACAAAATTTTCTTGAACCGATTCCTCCTCCACCGGGTCCATTTAGAAATCCTAATCCTGCGTTAAGAACATTGGCTGTTGGCGATTTACAAGGTTATCTCAAATCTGAATACTACATCAATGCTAAACTTTCACTCACCAATGCACTGCATATTGCCAATACTAATTTTGACAATAATCAATATCGAACAGCTATTTTTCATGCCGGCATTAAATATATGATGCCATCGGCAGATGTGAGGTTAGAAATTAATGCAGGGCCTTTACTTGATTCCTTGATTAGCCAACTGGCTATTTCTTCCACTTATTATCCTTTAGGCAATTTGAATTTTTATGGCAATAGCAGATTGAGTTATCAAAAAAGAACTAACTTATCGCATTTAAATTGGTATCAAATGATTGGTTTTAAACTGCATAAAAAAGTATGGTTAGAGGTGCATGGCACTGTAGGAGAAATTAAGAATTTAATCGACCATGAATCACTTTATATTTACGATGCCCTAGACCCTGGTAAGTACAGGATTGGCAGTTCCATTTTGATTCCCTTTAATACAAGGTTTACCCTAAATACAAATTACTTTTATGAAAAAAAATATTTAACTCCTCAAAACACAAACTATCACTTACATTCACTAACATTAGGATTTACATGGAAAATTTAAAGCAACTTTTATTGGCAGCATCATTTATGGTATTAAGCTTGATGGCTAAGGCACAATCAGATGCAATTATTCAGAAAGCATTTGCAGCTAGTTATAGCGCAGAAAGCAAGTACAATTACAACGAGGCCATTGCCACAATCAATAACATTTATGCCGAGCAAAATTACGAGATGAACCTAAGGTTAGGTTGGCTCTATTATTTAAGTAAAAACTATACCTCATCTATTAAATTTTATGAAAAGGCCACCACCATCAGACCATACGCAATTGAGGCAAAATTGGGATTAATAAAACCATTGGCCGATACCGAAAGTTGGGACAAGGTAATCAAGCAGTATGAAACTATATTGAGTATTGATCCCCAAAATACCACTGCTAATTATTATTTAGGTTATGCGCTTTATACCAGAAAGCAGTATGATGCAGCAGCCAAATATTTCGAAAAGGTTGTGAACTTATATCCTTTTGATTACAACAGCAATTTAATGTTAGGTTGGACTTATTACAGACTTGGCAAAAACAATGAGGCGAAGGTACTTTTTAATAAAGTATTGCTCATCAGTCCTGCCGATGCTTCGGCTGTAGAAGGCCTATCATTGATTAAATAATTGCAGGCCATATTCACCGTTGAGTGCGGGTAATGCTCAACAAAACATTGCTGCCGTATTCAACAAAAGTTGACTGATCACATATTGTTGCTCCCTGAGATGCGGAATCATGGTGATTTCACTTTCAATATTGTCCAATTTAGGCATTGCCTCATTGTACCATTTTCAGGTAGTATCGGCATTAACCATTGCGTATTTATTTTTTAGTTGGATTAAAAAATAAATGCAATTGGTATAAGTAGGATTGTAATGACCCCGTATTGATCTCAAATTCCGCATTGGAAAATGCGGAATAGCTAAAACATCTGTAATTCAATCCATTGTTTCAATGGATTGAAAACACCTGCTAAGCCGCATTTCCCACATAAAATCACTAGTGCGTTATATGCGTAACTTCTACTGATTAATTCGGGTTGAAATTTGCATGCATTTCAACTCAAAAGTTTGCGCAAAAAAAATCGGACAAGTATGTTTCACCCTGTCCGAATTTAGTAAAATAACTTGATTATTGTTTAAATCCTACCAAAACTGCTGCACAACCAACTTTGCTGAGCTCATTTGCGGCTTTACCTCCTGGTGGAATGATCACAACCACTTTCATTTTTTGGGTACTTGCAACTTCAAACTCCCATGAACTTGCAAAGTCGTGGTCTTTGTTGTCGAACACCACCTTATCTTTACTGTCAAAAACTTGAAATCTTGCCTTACCTATGGCCTCCTGTGCACAAATCAATAATTTATAGCTCATGCCCGAGTAAAATGTAAGATCTAATTCTGCCTCATCGCCCGGAGCCATTTGTTGAATGTTTAATTGACCATTGTGGGTAAAAGGATTGAGTTCAGGCATGCAATTCTTTTTGGCATATTGATTACACTGTGCACTCACATTACCTGCCATGGCAAAAAATAAAAATCCTGCCAATACTACTTTTAAAGTTGTTTTCATATTCTAATAAATGTTTTTTCTAGCTAATAATCATCGTTCTTATGGAAGTAATCTTCTTGGTAATTTCTGCTAACTGCTCTGGTGTAAGATTCAATTCGCCTGCTGAACCAATCACTGTTTTCTTGGCTGCTGCATCTGTTTTTACCTCAGCTGCAGGGGCATCAGAAGCTTTGATGTTATCGAAAATAGATTTCAAAGCCTTCATTTCAGTCATTAACTCGGGCGCATTATCGTTGGCCTCATTGGTTTCTAGTAAACCTATCAGGTTCTCTAAAATTAATTTTTGCTCAGCAATACGTTTTACAAGCAATTCGTTTTTAGCATTTTGGGCTGCAATATTTACTGAAATATACAGTCCTTCAATCCAACCACCTGCAACAACAAGAGCAGATACACCGGCACGTTCATTGTTTTTCAAATAAATATCAGTTTCAAGATAGGTATCAGAAATAATTTTGAGCAAGGAGTCTTTATTATTAATATTTTTCTCCATGCGTTTTACCGTATTTTCATTGATGGCACCGGTGATCCCCAAACCATCTGCTAGTTTTTTACAAACACCCATGTAAAGCATGGCCTCTTGTGTTTGATCGAAGGTACTAGTATAACTTAAATCCGCACCGTAAACACCAAGGTTTAAGGACTTTTGAATAATTGAAGTGTACTTTGATTCATTAGCAGGCGTGTTCAACATGTTTTTGTTAAAGTTTGCCCCTGTTGCTTTTATCATGGCCGACAATTCGCTTGGAGAAGGCACCGCATAAAATACTTTGGAAGCTTTTTTCTGACTTTCTACAGCAACAGCATCAACATCATCTGAATCGGTTTTTGAACCGCCTTTGCAAGCGAATAGGGAAGAAATAATTGCGATTGCAATTACATAATTTAGTTTAGTGCTTAGCCACTTCATATTGAGTTATTTAAATGTTTATAAGTATAAATTACTCACAAACTTACAAATTTTAAAGATAAAACCAAATCATTTTAGTTTGTGTGCAGAAAAAATTAAATAACACGCGATTTATAGTTACTTTGCAAGTTGTTTTACTTATGCCGTTTATTCTTACATTCTTATTGACTTTTGCCCTATGTGTATTCATTTACAGATGGTCATTTTTCAAACAATCACATTTTCCACCAAGCAACTTTATCGGTATTTTTATTCTTAAATTATTGTTTGGCATTGCTTTTTATTTGGTGTACACCAAATATTACACCGACAATCAAACAAGCGACATGCATAAATATTTTAATGATGCAAAAAAAATATATTCATTAACCAAAGATGAACCTCTAAGCTATTTGAGTATTTTAAGCGGCATTGATTTAACAGGGAAAACTGCTCTCGTTACAGGTAAGTTAGATTTTTGGGACTTGGAAGAAAGTGCCTCTGTGATTAATGATGCAAGAATGATCATTCGTTTTAATTTACTCATGCTGCCTTTCAGCAAAGGCAATATTTTTATACACCTGGTAAGTATTGTTTTTCTCTCCTTTATTGGTCTTTATTTGATTTACTGCAGCTTTGAGAAATACTTCCGCAACTATGAAATACTCCTACTCATTGCTTGTTTTGGCATACCCTCTGTGATGTTTTGGTCATCGGGTATCATGAAAGAAGGGGTACTTATTTTTTTTACAGGTGTGTTTATTTATCAATTGTTCAAACAAACTCATCAACTGTTGCTTCAAATTATTTGGTTAACAATAGGCTTTTTCGGAATTTTTTTCGCGAAATTTTATGTGGCACTCTCCCTCATTCCATCACTAATTTTTATTGCAGTTTGTGGTACTTTCAAACAACAAACGGTGCTACGCAATTTATTTTTTGCGCTTGCCATTACCATCGGTGGTGCATTTTTGTTTAATGAGGCACTCAATAATTTGCCCCTGAAAAAGCTTTCAAAAAAGCAAAACGACTTTATCAATTTATCAATCGGAGGCACCTATCTTAAAAATATTGAGGCGCCATACGACACTATTTTTACGCTTCAAAACAATGCGGTTGAAATAGATCATCAACTATCAAACAATACTGCCACATTAAAAAAAGGAACGATTTATCATCACTGGAAGAATCCCGGCTATGCTGATACTCTGATAGCTAAGGAGGATCAACAGAGGTATCAAATCATACAAGTTTTAGAACCTACACGCAGTGCTATTTCACTCAATAGATTGATGCCTACTTATTGGAGTGTGATGAAATTACTACCAACTGCATTGGTCAATGTGTTTTTCAGACCTTTTATAAACGATGCTGATACTGTATTTGCACTAGTTGCTTGTCTCGAAAACATCCTAATTATGCTACTCCTATTCCTCCTATTTTTTACATTCAAAAGACCTGATCAAGACACTTTAAAGATGATTATATTTTCATTGCTTTTTGTATTTGTTTTGTTTGCGCTTGTAGGCATCACAACTCCTGTGATTGGTGCTGCAGTGAGATATAAGGTTCCTGCTCTGCCATTTCTAATCATGAGTATTTTCTTGTTGTATGACAAACAAGCCATTCGCAATTTTTTCTTTTCAATTAAAAAAAATAACCCAAACAATCAACAATAATTTTCTAGTCGATTGTTTTTATCATGCTGCGTACTCAACAATATTTATGTATTCAAGTATTCCTTTCATTTTACGTTTATATAGATGTGAAATAATACCGATACGGTTTATGTAATAGTCCAAATTTGCACAAACACATTTCTACCAAAATCTTTCCGCTCGGCATTAACCGATGCTTGATTTACAATTATTGATATATGCTTTAAATCGCATTGGTATTTCATCCTGTGAAATTAAAATACGGTGTAATTCAGATACACATTACTCTGTAAATCCAAAGCTATCGCTCAAGGCAGATTTCGCTCAATTAAAGGCAGCAATGCAAAGCTCACATTTGTTCAGTATAGTTAGGCAGATAAAATTAAGGTTATACAGAGTTTTCATCCTGCAGATTATTTCAGGTTTAATTTATAAATTTGCATCTATAATTATTGTCGGTGAAGATACATTACGATTTAGATTCTATTAGTGAACTTAAGCACACAGCCGTTACCACCGGCACCTTTGATGGCGTGCATCTTGGTCACAAAACAATTATTGACAAATTGATATCGGTGGCCAAACAAATTGATGGAGAATCGGTATTGCTTACCTTTTACCCGCATCCGCGCATGGTGCTGTTTCCCGATGATCACGAAATACGACTCTTGAATACCCAATCAGAAAAGGAACAACTGCTCGAATCATGCGGTATAGATCATTTGGTGGTAGTTAACTTCACAAAAGAATTTTCCAGACTCTCATCCCTCGAATTTGTGAGAAATATTTTAGCCAACAAATTAAAAGCTAAAAAGCTGGTAATTGGCTATGATCATCATTTTGGTAGAAATCGTGAGGGTAGCTTTGCTCACCTGCTCGAATTTGGTTCGCTTTATGGATTTGAAGTGGAAGAAATTCCTGCAAAAGATATTGATGAAGTTGCGGTTAGCTCGTCAAAAATCAGAAAAGCAATTGAGGCCGGTGATATAGATACTGCCAACAAATACCTTGGATATGCTTATTCCTTCACCGGAAAGGTGATTAAAGGCAAACAGCTTGGAAGAACGATTGGTTACCCTACTGCCAACATAGCAATTACCGACCCTTATAAATTAATTCCGGCTATAGGTGTGTATGCCGTAAAGGTGATGTTTGCCAAACAAACATATGAGGGTATGCTCAGCATTGGAAAAAATCCTACGGTAAGCAATCAAAATATTTTGAGTATTGAAGTCAACATTTTTGAGTTCAATGCAGATATTTACAATAAGGAAATAACTGTTTTCATTTACAAGAAATTGAGAGATGAAGAAAAGTATAGTTCTCTTGATGAACTTAAAGCACAACTCGCTGTTGATAAGCAAAACGCCCTTAAATTTCTGATTTAGATGAATAGGTTTTATGCATTTACTTTTTTTTTAGGCTTCTATTTTTTGAGACCTATGCATGTTGATGCCCAAAATATATCTAAGGAACTATCGGAATCGCCTCATAAAGTTTACACCTCTATTGAGCAAGCCATGCAAGCGCCCGACAGTGTGCGTTATTTGAGTTTGCGTCATCAAAAACTAAAGCAACTTCCGGCTGAGATTTTTACTTTCACGAACTTAGAAATTCTCGACCTCAGCAAAAATAAATTGACAGAACTACCTGCTGAAATTGAGAAGCTCAGCCAACTGCGTGAGGTCAACGTGTCCAATAACAAGCTCACGAGTTTACCCATTCAATTAGGAAATTTAACTCGACTAGAGAAAATTTTGGCATATCAAAACAACATTGCCATTTTACCCACCACTATTGGCAATTTGGTTAATTTAGAGCTGCTTGATTTATGGAGCAACGAAATTGAAACCTTTCCTGAAGAAATCAGCGAGCTTAAAAAGCTTAAGTATGTTGATTTAAGAGGAATCATGATGACTGATGAGCAAAAATCTTCAATTAGGTCATTACTGCCCAAAACCGAAATCATGTTTTCTGCCGGTTGTAACTGTTTAAAGTAATTGCGGTGCCGACATACCACATTTTATATTGTCTCTGTATAGGGCTCATCGTGGTATTTTAGTAGCGATTACACTTTCAATTTATTCCAATTGCGGCCAAGCCTTATTGTAACAGCTTAAAGAAGTATCGGTATAAAACATTATAAATTTATTAAACAGCTTTGAGCTATTTAATAAATACAATTGGTATAACTTGTATTTTTTATTACCTCATTTATGATTGAGCAATTTATGATGCGGAATTTTGGTTAATTTTACGATATTCGCAAAAACATTTTTAAGTATGGCATTAAAAAAGATGGTCACCACACTGGGACAATTTATCATTGAAAGACAGGCTGAATTTCCTTACTCAAAAGGAGAGTTATCTAGATTATTAAGAGACATCGGGATCGCGGCAAAAATTGTTAATCGCGAAGTAAATAAGGCGGGTTTGGTTGATATTCTGGGCGAAGCCGGTGAAACCAATGTTCAGGGCGAAACGGTAAAAAAGCTTGATACTTTTGCCAATGATCAATTTATTATTGCCTTGAGTTCGGGTGGTGAGTGCTGTGCTATTGCTTCAGAAGAAAATGAAGAAATTATCCCTATCGACAATTCGGTTTCTCAAAATGCAAAATATGTGGTGTGTATCGACCCACTTGATGGCTCTTCCAACATAGATGTGAATGTTTCTATTGGTACTATCTTTTCCATTTATCGCAGAAAATCTAAACATCACGGACCAGGCACAATTGAAGATTTCTTACAAAAAGGAACTGAGCAAGTAGCCGCAGGATACATCATTTACGGTTCATCAACCATGTTGGTTTACACAACAGGCAACGGTGTTAATGGTTTTACCTTAGACCCTTCAATTGGAGAGTTTTGCCTATCGCATCCCGATATGAAAGCGCCCGATATAGGCGAAATATATTCGATCAATCAAGGTAACTTTGTGCACTTCCCTCCCGGTGTCAAAGAATACATCAAGTATTGTCAAGATTTAGATAAAAATACCAATAGACCATACACGTTGAGATACATTGGCTCACTAGTAGCCGATTTTCATCGTAATTTAATTAAAGGGGGTATCTACATTTATCCTCCTACTTATAAATCGGCCAATGGTAAATTAAGGTTGTTGTATGAATGCAATCCTTTAGCATTTATCGCTGAACAAGCTGGTTCCCGCGCAACTGACGGGTTCAAAAGAATTCTTGAGATTGAGCCAACTGACATTCATCAGCGCGTCCCTCTGTTTATTGGATCAACCAATATGGTAGAGAAGGCCGAAGAATTTATGGCCAAGCAACCCGAATTACAAAACTAAACTGATGTAAAAAAAATGGTTCAATTTTATTGAACCATATTCTGTTATTTCGCTAATAGCCAACGCAAATTTATTGAATAGCTCTAGGCTATTTATCTCCTACCAAAGGTGTAAAACGCGGTTTAATCAGCACAAAGCCGAAATTTATTTACCCAGTTTTACTTTCAAATTAGCGTCAATAGTGCTCAAGAAATCTTCTGTCGTAAGGTAATGATCTTTCGATACATGATTTCCATGAATGCATACTGCCAAATCTTTTGTCATTTTTCCGCTTTCAACTGTTTCGATACAAACTGTTTCTAAAGCTTTACAAAAATCTACAAGTTCTTTATTTCCATCTAACATCCCTCTAAATGCCAAACCTTGTGTCCAAGCAAAAATGGAGGCAATTGGATTGGTAGAAGTGGGTTTACCCTCCTGATGCATGCGATAATGACGAGTTACTGTGCCATGTGCAGCTTCGGCCTCCATAGTTTTACCATCAGGTGTAATCAATGAACTAGTCATTAAACCCAAAGAGCCAAATCCTTGTGCTACAGTATCACTTTGTACATCACCATCGTAATTTTTGCATGCCCACACAAAATTTCCATGCCACTTTAATGCAGAAGCCACCATATCATCAATTAAGCGATGCTCATAAGTTATGCCAATCGCATCCATGCGACCTTTGAATTCTGACTGATATATTTCTTCAAAAATATCTTTAAAGCGACCATCATATTTTTTAAGAATGGTATTCTTTGTTGACAAATATAGAGGCCATTTTTTCATGAGGGCCTGATTAAAGCATGAACGCGCAAAACCTCTAATTGACTCATCGGTATTGTACATGGCTAAAGCCACACCATCGCCTTTAAAATTATATACTTCAAAGGTTTGAGGCGCACTGCCATCTTCGGGTGTGTAGGTAAGAGTTAATTTTCCTTTTCCTTTGGTAACAAAATCTGTTGCTCTGTATTGATCGCCAAAAGCATGACGACCAATGCAAATAGGCGCAGTCCAGTTAGGAACCAATCGAGGAATATTTTTCATCACAATGGGTTCACGAAAAACAGTACCATCTAATATGTTTCTGATGGTGCCGTTCGGGGATTTCCACATTTGCTTGAGGTTAAACTCCTTCACACGTGCTTCATCAGGGGTAATTGTAGCACATTTTATACCTACATTATAATGTTTTATAGCTTCGGCTGCGTCTACCGTTACCTTATCATCAGTTGCATCACGATTTTCTATTCCTAAATCGAAATACTTGATATCCAAATCAAGATAAGGATGAATTAATTTGTCCTTGATGAATGCCCAAATTACACGGGTCATTTCGTCCCCATCTAATTCTACAACAGGGTTCTTTACTTTAATTTTACTCATAATTTATTTATTGAATTTAATTGTGGTTGGTCAGCGTTGTTAGTATCCAAATACATCCTCAAGCTTTAAATAGGTAACCTTTCCGTAACCTTCCAAGGTTTTGATGTCCAAAGAATTTTTGTTTCCAAGTACCATGATGTTGTATTTTTTATCTTTAAAGTGTGCCATTTGAAAATTCAAGATATCGTTAAACTCCATAGTAGGTACCTTAGCAAATACATCTTTTCTCATATCATAAGAATGATCCATTTTTTTGGCATTCATGTATGAAAACAGGATGTTACTTTTGGTAATTCTCTCGGTTCTGATTTGTTCTTCCACGGCCTTCTTGGCATTACTAAACATATTATCGCTCTTAGGAAGATTGTTCATCAACTCAAACATTCCTTTCATGGCTTCAGGTAATTTATCCACCTGTGTACCAATATAGGCGAGTGCAAAGTGTGATCTGTTTTTCGTAGTTGGCATTCTGTAGCTGCTAAATACAGAGTATGCCAATGCCTTTGATTCCCTCATGGTTTGAAACACAATACTTCCCATACCACCACCAAAGTATTCGTTAAACAAGGTAATTACCGGCATATTACTTTTATTGTAAACCTCATCTTTAGACAACATCATAATTTCGGCTTGCTTCATATCGTAATCAATCACAAATACCTGAGTTTCCTTGTTGTCTTGTTCAGTAAAATTGGTTGGTTCAGGTATCTTTTTCAAAGGTGTAGCTGGCTTATGTACAGCATTCAACTTGTTGGCCAAAGCGTCAGGAGCAAGCGGTCCGTAGTAATAAATATCATGTTGAAAGGAGGTTAATTCCTTAATTCTTTTAATCAACTCATCGGGTGTAACTGCTTTAAGTTCGTTGGCAGATAAAATGTTGGTGAAAGGTGATTTAGCACCAAAAATACCATAGTTATACATCCCGCTCCAAAGAATTTTCCCCTTACTTAATTTATCATCAGCACGCTGCTTAAGGATAGATGATACCAGGTTATCAAGTGCCTCCTTGTCGGCCTTCGGGTTATTCAACAATCCTTCAAACAACTTCAACGCATTGTCATAGCTTTCATTTAATCCTTCTAGACTCACATACACTCTGTCTTCAGAAGTAAATACGTTATAGGTACAACCCAATTTATAAAACTCCTGTTTGATCTGCTCATTACTCATTTCGGATGTTCCCAAAAAGTTAAGATATTCCACCGCAAGACCTAGCATCTTGTCATGATTTTTTCCCATTTCCAACACATAGTACATGTTGAATAAGTTGTTCTCTTTATTTTGGTATGCATAGATCGGTGCGCCTATCACAGTTCTGTACTGAATAATATCTTTTTCATAATCAATAAACACCGGATTAATAACAGGAGCTTGTGCATCTATAATTGTTTTAAGGAAGGGTGATTGCGCATCACGATTTACCTCTACGGGAGTAATTTCCGGCTTCACAACCTTTTGTAAATTCTTGTCCTCACCTGTGCGCTTATAAACTACCACATAGTTGTCCTTGAAATTGGCATTGGCCCATGCTACCAATTGTGCTTTGGTAATAGCAGATAGCTTGTTGATATGATTGACATAATCGTTCCAAGATTGCTCATTGATAAAGGCATCAACCATACTCATAGCTCTTGCTCCATTCGATTCATACTCTTTAGTCTTTTGCAATTTAATGTCATTGATAATGGCTTTCATCATCCAATCAGGAAAATCACCTTTTTTAAGTTTTTCAATTTCACCCAATACAAGATCCTTTGCTTGCTCTAATGTTTGCCCCTCTTTAGCATTGGCATCAAGCAAGAAAACACCGTAATCTTTGAGTATGTAAGGAAATGCAGAAGCGCTCAACACCTTTTGTTGTTGATTCAAATTCAAATCAATTAACCCTGCCGTTTCGTTAAACAAAATTTTGCCCGCTAGCTCAGCATAATCAGCATCTTCAGTAGACACACCACCTACACGGTAAGCAAGCAACAATGACTCAGCATCAGGGCCAAATACCTCTTTTACAATCGGCTTCGTAATTGGTGTTTCCTTACCGGGAACGTATGCAGGAACCGCCTTAGATTTCATACTTCCAAAGCGACTATCAATTAAACGAATAGCTTGATCGTAATCAAAATCACCTGACATACAAATAGCCATATTGTTGGGAACATAAAATGTGTTGTAGTATTCCTTGATTTTAGTGATTGATGGATTTTTTAGGTGATCAATAGTTCCTATAGTTGTTTGTTTTCCATAATTATTATTTGGAAACATCGCCTCAAATAAAGTTTCAAAAACCTTTCTTCCATCATTATCTAACCCTCTGTTTTTCTCTTCGTATACTGCTTCAAGCTCGGTATGAAAAATACGCAACACAGGATTACGAAAACGCTCTGCTTCAATGCTAACCCACTTTTCGAGTTGATTAGATGGGATATCATTTACATAAACTGTTTGCTCAAATGAAGTAAATGCGTTGGTACCTTTAGCACCTATGGAACTTAACATTTTATCATACTCATTAGCAATGGCATATTTTGCAGCAACACCACTGATACTATCAATTTGATGGTACATAGCTTTACGCTTTGCCTCATCTTTGGTTGCTCTGTATGATTCATACAATGCTTCAATTTTATCAAGTTCAACTTTTTCTTTTGCATAATCCAAACTGCCATATTTATCGGTCCCCTTAAACAACATGTGCTCTAAATAATGGGCAAGACCTGTTGCATCAGCCGGATCGCTTTTACTTCCTGCTTTAGTAGCAATGTAAGTTTGAATGCGTGGTGCATCTTTATACACACTTAAATACACTTTCAATCCATTGTCGAGTGTGTAAATTCTGGCATTGAGTAAATCACCTTTAACCGATTCATACTTGTATTCCTTCACATCTGCAGCTGTTGCAGATGCGGTTGCGGTAATTTGTGAACTCTTAAGCGCTTGAACATTCTTCTGAGCAATCGCTATACCTGTGATCAACACAAGCGATAAGATACCGATTTTGATTTTTAGTTTTTGCATTTTGATAGTTTTATATTTCTAGATCTAATTGGGTTCTTAATTTTTCGAGGTTGGGATTAATTTGCGCCAACCGTACGTACTTTTCTCTGTTGGTGTAGGGCTTTCTTTCACTCTCATCCTTACTCACTTCAATTTTCACTTGAATGAGATCGTTACTTAAATCGTTACGCAACCGCATACTCAATTCGGTTAATACAGATTGCACATCACTTTCTTGCACAGCATTAAATACCTTGAAGTGTATCACATTATTTTCACCGATAACCGGTTTGGCTAAACTTAAAGTATGAGAGAGCGATTGCTTTCCTTTTTCGGTAATATTTTGCACGTAGGATGACCAAGAAGCTTGTAATTGTTCGTTGGTGAATGCATTGCTCCTGGTATTTGCACTAGTCACTGCAGCTTCCTTATCACCGGACTTTACCTGATTAAGCATGCTTGCAATTGATGGTTTTCCGCTAGAAAAATTCTTTACAGAGATTACCTTTTTGGGCTCTGACTTGGGCTCAATCTGATTGGCAGTTGTATTCGAAGCCTGCTCCTCATGGTTTGATACAATGCCGGCTATTACTTCCGGTGTTTGTGCAGCATTTATGGTTGTAGGAGAAATAGGTGCTTGGGCAGATATATCCCTTTTTTGAGGCACGTATGGCGTTACCGCATCTGAAGCGATGGGGTTTGAATCAGTGTTTTTTTTTTCGCTGTCAGGAATTAAACCCTGCAACGCACACAACTGCATCAGCGCTAGTTCGACCAGCAGCCGCTGATTCACGCTCATTTTGTAGCCCGCTTCTGTTTTGGTACATATTTCGAGGCCTTTAATTAAAAAACCAATCTCGCTGCGTGAAGCTTGTACTTTATATTTTTCCTTTATTCCGGGGCTTGTATCCAACAATTGCAGTGTGACTGCATCGCGGCTTACCAATAAATTTCTAAGATGCTGTGCCAATCCGTTAACAAAAAAGTTTCCTTCAAAACCGCTGCTCAAAATATCATTAAACAATAGCAAGGAGGAGGACACATCAGCGGCTAATAAATAATCGGTGAGTTTAAAATAGTAGTCGTAATCGAGTATATTTAGATTTTCGATTACTGCTTTGTAACTTACATGATTACCTGAAAAAGTTACAATTTGATCGAACATACTTAAGGCATCACGCAATGCTCCATCCGCTTTTTGTGCAATTACATGCAGACCGTCAATCTCGTAGGTGATGTTTTCCTTTATTGCAATTTCTGCCAAATGATTGGCCATATCTTCTACTTTAATTCTGTTGAAATCGAAAATTTGACAACGAGATAAAATAGTTGGAATAATTTTATGTTTTTCGGTGGTAGCGAGAATAAAAATTGCATGAGGAGGTGGCTCTTCCAATGTTTTTAAAAAAGCATTGAAGGCGGCATTACTGAGCATGTGCACCTCATCTATGATGAACACTTTGAATTTACCTAGTTGAGGTACAAATCGCACTTGATCAACTAAATTCCGAATATCGTCAACTGAGTTATTACTTGCCGCATCTAACTCAAGAATATTGAGCGAACGGCCCTCATTGAATGACACACAAGACTCACATTGATTGCAAGGTTCGGTATTGGCATCTGCTTGAAAACAATTAATGGTTTTGGCTAGGATACGCGCGCTAGTTGTTTTACCAACACCACGTGGCCCGCAGAATAAAAATGCTTGCGCAAGGTGATTGCTTTTAATCGCATTTTTAAGGGTTACAGTAATATGGCCTTGCCCAACCACCGAATTGAAAGTGGAGGGACGATATTTTCGGGCCGATACAACGTATTTTTCCATGAGGGAGTGCAAAGATATAAGAAATGTTGGTTTGAAAAAATAGATTTTTAAATCCGTTTCAAAGCGTCAGCCACATTGTAGGTGAAACAGCTAAAACAACCAAAAACCTGTGAGTTAACATCAATTTATGTAAAATCACCGCTGCACTATTTACATTTGATCACATCAAATATGGCTGAAATATTTTTCTTGTTTTTAACATCCCAACGCACATTTTGGATGGTTACATCTTCGCCATATTTTTTCTTGGCTACTGCCAACAAATTGTACAATGTCAGCGTTCTTTGCTCAGTGATGGTATCGCTTGTTGTAGCATCAACTCCCATAGTGGCAATGTAAATTGGACCTGGACAGGCAGCACCATACATATCCTCATGATTAACATCACGATTTTGCAATGACCTTTGATGTACTTTGTAGGTGTCGCAAGCAGCAAAACCAGCAAGTGGCAACATTAATGTGAAAATAGCTTTGTTAAATTTCATTTGTGATGGGTAATTAAGTTTAATGATTTAAAACATTTTTTTACTCAATAGCCTATGGGAGCAACTACTCAAAATAATGTTACGTACATCATTCAATCTTCATCGTTTCAACTCCTTCACTCCTATTTCTTCACCTCAATCTCGCCCTTATTCAATGCTTCCTCATACACCTCTTTTTGCATATCTTGTATGAGGGTTAGCTTGCGTTTATTGCGGATGATGTTTCTAATATTTTCTCGCTCAAAGCTCAAAGGTGAAAGCGAGTCTTTAATTTTAAATCCTTTAATATTTACAAAATACAAGTAGTCACTGTCTGTAAGTTCGATGAATCGGTTGTTCTTTAAGTATTGTTCCTTATCGTATGTTTCAATGGGAATTTCCTTCAATAAATCATCAAACAACAACCATGAGCCCTCGTCTAAAAAAAAGTTTTCAGCAAACTGATGGCAATACTCTTCCAAAGCAGCTCTATCTGCTGTTTTTTCAGATTTGTACCACTCCTTTAGCTTATTAACTTTAGGGGCATTTTTTTTTACCTTGATGTAAATTACTTTTATGATATTATCCTTCAACTCAAAGTTCTGGGGATTTTTGTTGTAGTAGGCCTCAATCTCTGCATCACTCACTGCCGTATCCAAACGCTGATTAACTAGCGCTTTCTCAAAAGCATAGGTGATAAGCGCATTGCGATAACTTTCTAATTCATACTCCATATCTTTTTGATCCTCGGTAAGATTTTTTTCGGCATGTAATAATACCGCTTGTTGTCGCACCCAATTGTTGGCATAGTTCTGTACAAATGCTGTACTATCTTTGCCATGCAATCTTTCGGGCATTTGCTCAATTACCTCATCTAGGTATAGATAGGAATCATACACACGGGCCAATACTTCTCCATCTTGATTCTTTTTCTTTTTAAAAAATTTACACCCTGAAAAAAGCAACAACAGAGCCATTCCTGAATATACCCAAAACAGACTTTTATTATGTTGCATATGAATTTCTTTCTTTAAAATAAAAAAAGTTTACATCATGCCTTATCATGATGTAAACTTGATGGGTAATTTAAATTATTTTACAGTTGACAGTACTGCTTTATCAACCGAAAACTGGTATTTGTTTCTGAGCGATGCTATCCATTGCTTCTCCAAATAATTTTGATAATCGGCAGTAATCAATCCTTTGGCCTCAGCTATAGATTTGTTGGTTGGCGCAATGATGTTTTCGAAATCAACAAATACAACCTGCTTATCTACTGTGCTGTTGGCGCTTAATCCTTTTTTCCATTCAAACTTATCCACAATGTCGTTATCACCTTTACTGTATTTTCCTGTTTCAATGTTTAGATTAAGTTGTGAGTCTTTGTTGATGGCCTTTAAAATATCATCATTGGTGTATTTCTTTTTGGCTTTATCCTTTAACATCTTGCGTACATCAACTGCTACTTTCTCTGTAGCACATTTGTAAACGGTAGCTTCGGCACGAGTATCCCACATGTATTTTGATTTATTTTCCTCGTAGAATGCTTTCAATCCCGTGGTATCTTTTACCGCTTTTGACCAAACGTTTTTGTCTGTTAAATCAAACAACAATATTCCATCTCTATACTCTTGTAACAACGCTTTGAACTCGGGATATTTTGACGCTAGTTTACTTTCTTCGTAACCTAAACAAGACTCATTAACAAACTCTTTGTACATGTCTTTAACCAATAACGTGAAATCAGTTTTAGCACGCTTGCTCTGATGATTCTCTAAATACATAGCAAAATCTTTTTGGCTATATGTTTTTTCACCTATGCTAAATAAGGCATCTTTGTTTAGCTTGGCAGCAGCTTCATGCTTCCACTTTGCATCAAAGAAAGTGGTATCCATCACCTTCACAAATTCGTCACGCAATTTGAGATTTTCTTTGAAGTTGTATTGCTTTTTAATTTTGGCAATCATGCTTTCTTTCCCATTCTGAGAACGGCTGTCCTTACCGATTTTAGCTTTGAGCTCTGGCTTTAATTCATCAAAGCTTCCAAGCTCTTTTTTGCTGAGTCGTTTGATGATGTGCCAACCGTATTGTGTTTGAATGGGCATTGACATATCGCCATCGTTTTTTAGGGCAAAAGCTGCTTTTTCAAACTCAATTACCATGCGTCCGGTTCCAAACATAGGCAATTCACCGCCTTTTTTGGCCGAACCTTTATCATCACTAAACTGCTTGGCCATCTCTGCAAAATCAGCACCTGCCTTAATTTTAGCATACATTTCATCAATTTTTGCTTTAGGATCGGTTTTGGAAGTATCCTTTACGGCTGCATCTTTTTGAGGTGTTTTAACCATAATGTGTGCCACTGTAATTTGCCCTTGATTAGGTCTTTCGTCTGTCTTCAAAATGATGTGGTAACCAAATCGGGTGCGCACGGGCATACTTACTTTATTCGTTTCGGCATTGAATGCGGCAGTTTCGAAGGTATATACCATTTGCATGCTGGTGAAATATCCTAAATCACCACCATTATCCTTGGCTGAGGGATCTTCGGATAGCTCTCTCGCAACCTTGGAAAAATCCTCCCCTTTGAGAATTCTGTTTCTTGCTGCAATGGCTTTGTTGAAGGCAATTAATGTATCCTTAGGCAGGGCCGCTGCATCACATTTGATCAGAATATGACTAGCGCGCACATCTTTTTTCATTCTGTCATAGGCCTCCTTCAACAGCATATCATTTACTTCATTGTCGGTTAAATATGGGGCTGCCAATTGCTTGCGATACCCTTCCAATTCATTTTTGAATGCTGCCACCGTATCTAAACCTAGCTCCTCGGCCTCTCTTACTTTTAGCTTAAAGTTGATAAAAAGCTCGAGATAATCTTGCAAAGATTTTGAATCTGCTGAAGCACTTTTGTTATTGTTTTTGTGATAAATGGCTTCAAATTCTGACTTGGTGATATTCTTTCCTGCCACTGTCATTAGTACTTGATCAGCGGAAGTTTGCGCTTGGGCTACCATATGGCAGCAAGTAATGGCGAAGGTTAATACATAAAGCTTTCTGAGTTTCATATGCGTTTATCTTTTTTTTTGGAGTGCAAACCTACTAATTTTTAGTGGATTATCTAATGTAAAATGATTTTCTGAAATCGCATAAAATTAAAAAAAAGTTAAACCTCAAGGCTCTTATCAATGCTCTGTTCATTGTTTTAAATCTATAGGGTAAAATTTTTAAATATTGATAAAGCATTGTGGCATAGGTAAAACGTTAGATCCATATCGATGATTGATCAAATACTAAACAATTTTATTCCTTCTTTGTATATTCGTTACACATGATTCAAACAGGTAAAAAGTCATCGCTATAAAAAAATTAAATTGTAGCTTTGCTTCTGCAAAATGAAAAAGTTTCGGTATATATACACCTGGTTTTTCTTGATTGTATTGGTATTTACCATTACTCCAAAGGAATTTTTTCATGCCTTTCATGATCATCATAACGAAATTGAGCACGTTGATTTAGATTGTCATAGCATTCATTTCGAGAAAAAACACGAACACTGTTCAGCACTAAATGTTATCACTCCTCCATTTTGTATCGATGCCTACAAGGGTGTGTTACCTTACTTTGAACACATTGGCTGTTACACATTTTCTTATCAAACAGTTTTAAGAACTCCTGTTCATTTTCTTTTCAGTTTGAAAGCTCCACCTTCGGAACTGAACATATCCTAAATCAAAATAAAATGTCTTTGTATTCATATGTCATGAATAACAAAGCTATCTTTCATTTAATTCTCAATGCATAAAATACTTATGCCGGTATTTTTGTTGTTTGCTAATTTTTTATTGGCACAACAGCAACAAGGCGGCTGTCATATTACACTTCAGGGTAAAGTTCTTGATGAACACAACAAGGAATTTTTGCCATATGCTACTGTTTTAATAAAAAATCGTGGGTTAGCAGTGGTTTCTGATAGTTTAGGAATGTTCTCGTTCCAGAATCTTTGTGCAGGCAGTTGCGTGCTTGTTGCTAAGCATATTGATTGCGAAGATGTGACTATCACATTCAATCTTAGCGTTGACACGGTTATTGCTATTTATCAAGAACATCATACGAAAGAGTTGCAACAGTTGGTAATTTCGTCTCAAAGAAGTACGGTTCAGCAGAGCCTTAATCTTGCAACAATAGGGCGAAGAGAAATGGAAAGCAATGCCGGAAAAGCACTCGGAGAAATGCTGAAAGAGGTGAGTGGCGTAAGTAGTTTGCAAACCGGAAACAGCATCAGCAAGCCAGTTATTCATGGGCTTCACAGCAACCGTGTATTGATATTAAATAACGGAGTGAGGCAAGAAGGTCAGCAGTGGGGAAATGAGCATGGACCTGAAATTGACCCTTTTGTGGCCGATAAAATTACTGTATTGAAAGGTGCAGCAGGCGTAAGATACGGTCCTGATGCTATTGGAGGTGTGGTAATACTTGAACCCGCAATACTTAGAGACAGTGCGGGATATGATGGCGTAATTCACATGGCAGGTGCTTCCAATGGAAGACAGGGTACTGTGAGCGGACTCATCAATGGAAATATCAAAGCACTCAACGGTCTTAACTTCCGACTTCAGGGCACACTTAAAAAAGCAGGAAATGCACACACACCCGATTACTACTTAAAAAATACCGGATTCAATGAAAAGAACTTTTCTGCTGCGCTAGCTTACCAAAAAAACAATTATGGCTCTGAAGTATTTTACAGCAGATTTAATAGTACAATTGGAATTTTTTCGGCAGCGCATATCGGTAATTTAACCGATTTACAGAGAGCTTTCAGAAGTAGTGTACCGCTTGATACAGCCGGTTTTTCATATGAAATCAACAGACCATATCAGCAAATTATTCACGATTTGTTTAAATGGAAATCGTATATCAATTTGAACAAGGCAGGTAAACTAACTTACACCTTCTCGCGACAGCATGATAACAGAGCTGAATACGATAAGCATCGCCCGCGAAACGATAGTGTGGCAGCATTAAACAAACCTGAATTAACTTTTATCATTCATACGTTAATGCACGAGGTAGTATATGATTTACAACATCATCGTAAATTTAACCTACAAGCAGGAGCAGTGAGCATGCACCAAGCAAATAGCTATGAAGGCAGATATTTTATTCCTAATTTTATTAATAGAGGTTGGGGATCATTTATCATAGAAAATTACAAATACCGTCACTTTTTTGCCGAAGCAGGTATCAGATACGATGAAAGAAAACTAAGGGTGTTTTTAGAACAAAATGGTTTTATAACACAGCCATACTTTCGCTACAGTAGTTTATCGGGATTGATTGGAACAGGCTTTAACTTCGAAAAATTTGATGTTAAATTAAATTTTGGAAGTGGCTGGCGAGCGCCATCTGCCAATGAGTTATATGCTAATGGAGTGCATCATGGTGCGGCTGCTGTTGAAATTGGTGATGAAAATCTAACACGCGAAAACAACATCAATACTGCTTTATGGTTAGGAATTAAACCGCAGAAAAAACTGAGTGGCGAAATAGAAGTTTATCAGAATAATATTCAAAACTTTATTTATTTACTTCCTGTTCAACCTGCTACACTTACCATCAGAGGCGCTTTTCCAACATTTAGATACACACAAATCAACGCAGTATTGCGAGGTGCAGATGTTCAACTTAAATATTCGATCAATAACAATTTACAGCTAACGGTAAGAGGAAATTATTTGTATGCAATCAATGCAGATGATCAAACACGCTTAACACAAATGCCACAAAACATGATTGAGCCCACACTCACTTGGGAGCCTAAATTAAAGATTAACAAAATCAGCGATTTATTCTTTAAGGTGTCTTACCAAATGTTTGACCGTGCACCGCTGCTTGGCAACGATGAAGATTATGTAATGCCCCCACCCGGCTATAGATTATTAAATACCAATGCAGGTTTTAAATTTAAATTACATAGGCAATTTTGTACTACCGGCATAAGTATTAATAATGCACTAAACACGCGTTACAGAAATTACTTGAACAGATACAGGTACTTTGCAGATGAGCTAGGTACCAATGTTTTACTTTATTTAAAAATCCCAATTCATTTTAAATCTTAAAAAAATATGAAAATTATTAAATTATTTATTGCAATAGCAGTTATGTCAGCTGTTTTTCAAGGATGTAAAAAAGATTCTGATTTACCAAAGCTTCCTGAACCTGTAAACGAACCAGAGGTGATTACTTCAGTAAAAATTACCCTTACAGATTCATCAAATACAGCCAATATCATTACAGCCAGTTTTATTGACAAAGATGGTGACGGAGGAAATCAGCCCACCACATTCGACACCATTAAACTTAAAGCTAATAAAACCTACTTAGCTTCTATTGAAATTTTCAATCACATCATGAATGAAGACCTTACCGAGGAAATTGAAGAAGAGGCAAATGAACATTTATTCGTTTTTAAACCAACAGGGGTAAATCTTTCGATTGCTATCACTGATTTTGACACCAATTCACCGGCATTGCCAATTGGTTTAAAGTCGAAGTGGCGAACAGGAGCAACAGGAAATGGCAACTTGCAACTTATACTTAAGCATCAACCTGACAGCAAAAACGGTACAGAGGCACCGGGTGATACTGATATAGACTTGAACTTTACAACTACAATTACTAACTAATTTATAATAGCAACTATGAAACAATTTAAAATAAAACCAATTAATTTTATTGCGATACTTTCGCTCATAATCATCACCTCGTGCAACAAAACAAAACAACACTCAAAGTGGCTCACCGGTGAAACTTGGCAGGTTAATACAGTTACAATTGACGGTCAACCTTTTGATTTATTGCCTGCCTTAAGTTTTGATGATTGCGACATTTATGATGAGATATGCTTTGGAAATTTAAGTATTGAAAATAAAGGAGCAGCAAGATTTGCGTGGCAAATTAGAGAGAAAGGTAAAATCTTCGAATTAAGCGATCAAACCCAAAAAAAGGATGAAAGCAACGAAGAAGCAGTGGGTTTTTCTTCCTCCTTTAGCGGAGTTTTTAATGTAACCGAGGTTGATAAGCAAAATATGGCACTTGAAAGTCAAAACTGCAAGAGGTATCCCGGTAAAAAGGTGGTCATTAAGTTAACAAAAAAGTAATACCATCGTGATTTGTAAATTGTATCGAGATTTTACAAATCATACAGTGGTAAATACCGATAACGATTTACATTGGAATAATACCACTTCAACCCAAATTCCGCATCAGAAAATGCGGAATCGCTGAAACAGCTGTAATTCAATCCATTGACTCAATGGATTGAAAACACCTGCTAAGCGGGTTTGCCCTCATAAAATCACTAGTACGTTACATGCGTAACTTCTATTGATTAATTCGGGTTCAAATAAAAAAAGGGGCAAATCTTTTTCACAAGATTTGTCCCTTTTTTTGATGATAAGTGTATTTGAAAACCTCAAATTACAAATTATTCAATTAAAAAGCCCGCATTTGCGGGCTTTTTAAGATGCTTTAAGAAAGATAAATTACTCTGCTGTTTTGCTTGTTTTTTTTGCTGCTGCTTTTTTGGGAGCAGCCTCTTTCTTTGGTGCGGCCTCCTTCTTTGGTGCGGCCTCCTTCTTAGTGGCCACTTTTTTTGGAGCTTCTGCCTTTACCGGCTTAGCTTTTTTTTCGGTTGAAACAACAGCAGACTTTTTGTTTCTGCGCGCACGACTTACGCCATATGAGCCGATGCTTATTTTACCTTTTCTAGATTTTTTATCTCCTTTTCCCATAGTTATGTTTATTAATTAATCAGTAAGTTTTAAAACACATTTACAAACCTATACATTTTAGGCAATTAAACAAAAAAATGTTTTCAGTTTTGGGGTAATCGTGCTTCATTACTTTTTGAAACCAAATTGCAAATTCGATAGAGCAACCTGCTGCTTACGTTGGCATCCCATGCTCCATTCCCCGTTTCATTCAAATCAAATGCAATTATTTTTCTACCACTTTGTACTACCTTTTCGAGTAAATATAGCACCTCGTCAGTCTCAAACCCACCTGCAACTGGTGTTCCGGTATTAGGACATAATTTTGGATCTAAAGCATCAGCATCAAAACTCAGGTAAACGTGCTGTGGTAACTCGTTAACAATATCGTTGAAAATAGCTGCAGTAGTTTTTCCGTGCATCCTTGCTTGCTTAATATCTCTGTCGAAAAATGTAACAACCTTGCCCTTCGAATTATTGATATAGTTTACTTCTTCTTCACAATAATCGCGTATGCCAACTTGCACAAGCTTGCTAACCTGCGGCAATTGCATGGCATTGTACATAATGCTTGCGTGCGAATAGGTGAATCCTTCATAGGCGTTTCTCAAATCACAATGAGCATCTAATTGTAAGATACCAAAGTCTTGATGATGCTTACACAAGGCCTGAATAATACCTAACGGTGTGCTATGATCACCTCCGACCCCGCCAATTATTTTGCCTGCACTCAAAACTTCCTCCGTGTAACGCTTTACATCTTCATTAAATTGTGCACTTCCATCATTAACCTCCTTGTAAAGTGCCTCCATTTGCGCAGGTGTTTCGCTTGCATGAGCAGATGTAAGGTTCGATATGATCTGAACCGCTTTACTTCTCAGATGCTGACTTTGTTTTTGCCAATCTTGATTGGGTTCATCCATGTAAATACCAATTTTCCATGCATCTTTTATGTATGGATCATATAAGTCAACCTGATGAGAAGCCTCAAAAATAAGATCGGGAGCATTGGCTGTTCCTGCACTAAATGACACTGTAACCTCCCAAGGCAATGGCAGCAATATGATGTCTGCTTCCTCTTTGTTGAATGGCAATCCAAAGATATTGCTATCCTCCGTGGCTGGATTATTAGGATTAAATTGTTTTATTTTTTCTTCCTTTGACATGACTGTGATAATAATTGCGCAAATGTACTCAACTCATTTGAATGAAAGTACTAAACATCATTGGAAATATGATTTTAGTGAATGTGAAGCTAAGCACAGTATAATGTTGAAAGCCAAAGAGCAAAGTTACGATGGCTAATGCGGACATAACCCAATATAGTTCAATAAAGTTGGACCATTTATTTTTTATAATGGTTATAAGTTTGGGACAAATACCAAAAAAACAAATTTGATCAATTACTTATTTCACATTGCTGCTAGCGAAAGTATTTTGCATTCTTATTGATAATTGGACAAAAAAAAAGCTCCTCGTGATGAGAAGCTTTCTTTTGTGTGCTAAAGAAATTATTTTTTCTTTTTGTTAACTGTCTCAGCTAATTCAGCACCTGCTTTGAAACGTACTACTTTCTTTGCAGAAATTTTGATTTCTTTACCGGTTTGTGGGTTACGGCCAGTACGAGCAGCACGATCAGCTACTGAAAAAGAACCGAAACCTACTAAAGCTAATCTGTCACCTTTTTTCAAGGCAGCAGTAGTAGCACCAATAAAAGCGTCAACTGCTTTCTTAGCATCAGCTTTTGTTAACTCAGCATGCGAAGCGATAGCTTCAATTAATTCTTGTTTGTTCATGTTTTTAATTTTTAATTGGATTAATAAAACGTTTAACAGGAGCAAAGTTAAATCAATTCAAATACGCACCAACACTGTGATGCAGAAATTTGCTCTTTTGTTGAAAAATCACCTTTTTTGTTAATAACTGTGGGCAAAATCCCCCTTTTAACGCACCTTTCGGGACATTACCACCCCCTATTATCGCATTTTCATTCAGTTTTTTCATCAAAAGAATTGTCAAAGTGTTGCTATCATAGCGTTACAGGACTGTCATTATTTTACACTTAATAACTCCCTAATCTTTAACTCAAGCTCTTCACCTCTGAGACCTTTGGCAGCAATCTTTCCACTCTTATCTATTAAACAAGTAAACGGTATTCCTGATATCTTATATTGTTTAACTACCGATGATTGCCAGTAGCCTAAATCGCTTACGTGTGAAGGCCAAACCAAGCCATCATCAGCAATAGCTTTAACCCACATATCTTTATCCTTATCCAACGACACACTGTAAATATCAAATCCTTTATCTTTATAGGCATTGTAAATTCTAACTACATTGGGATTCTCGGCACGACAAGGGCGGCACCAACTGGCCCAAAAGTCAACCAATACCACTTTACCTTTTAATGAGCTTAGTGCAATATTCTTTCCATCGGGGGTATTCAGTGAAATTTCGGGAGCATTTGAACCAACACTCAACGCCATCATATCTGCAACACGATCATGAAATAGTTTTGTATAGGCATTGTTAGGCATCGCCTTCGATAATCCTTTGTCCAACTTCACATAACTTTCCAAGTAATCATCAGGAGAGAGCTTGTCAATAACCGCCAAACATGTCAACGAGCTACTATTGTTGTCGATATAAGATTTAATAAAAGTTGTTTCCTCATCCATCATCTTCACATACATGTTTTGAAGAATTTCTTTTATTGAATCGATACGCGGATTGGCCTGTTCGCGCTGAAATACCATGTTAAGTGAATCCAACTTTTCTGCATTGCGTTGAAGTTTATTAGTCATTTCCATGAGCTTAATACTCTCCGGAGAACCTTTCACCTTAGCGGTTTTACCCAAATTATTAGCATCAGCAGAAAACTCAACCTGCTCTTGCTTATTCATCACCAACAAAACAAAATTCTTTTCGCTTAATCTAATTCTGTAAAAACCGGGCTCCTTGGCATCATATTTCAAATTAAAATTTCCTTCCGCGTCTGCTTTGACACTGTCTTTAGGGACAACAGAGGTAGCTGTTAATTCATCGAGATAAACATAAGCATCTTTAAAATTTTTCAAATTTCCTTTAATACTACCGTGCTCAGGTTTACTACTGCAACTTAAAAAAGACACTACCAATACTGACATCATACCTGCTGATATCAGGTTCACATTATTTTTTTTCATATATATTGATTAAGGAATATTAGAATAAAAAGCCCACCCTAAACAATATGGGCACACTGCCATTATAGTAGGGAGAATAAGGATTATTGATTAAATCGTAAAGCGCTGATAAGTATACCCCACCTATTTGCCCACCGGAAAAGTAACCTAAACCAACAGGTGCGCCACCAACCCACATGCGCTCAGTTGCATAAGGAGGTAATGGGTTGTATGATGCTACATTAAATGCATTGAATTCGCCATAGGCAAACAAACCAGAAACTAAGGCATATTGTGCAAATACATTAGGTCCATAAATATGGGTCACAAAACGTTGCCCATAATCGCGAACACTGAAATATATGTAATTGGCTCCAACTCCTGCTACCAATCGCTTATCTACTTTGTATCCCACCTTTGGACAAAGCTCTATGTATGTTTGACGGCCAAAAAATGCTCCGAAACTACCACCATACATTAGCTTGTCCGCAAAGTCGCTTTGAGGCGATGTATTTTTTTTATTGGTACCCGGATTAACATAGGAATCGGATGTTTCATTTTGAGCAGTAACCATCGTCACTACCAATAAACATATTGCAAGCAGATGGATGAATTTTTTGCAACCAATTAACATGATGACAGTGATTTAAATTTGACTGATTAATTCTTTCATGATGAGGGTCATTTTTGGCTCAGCAATTTCTGCTACACGTTGCACATCTTCGTGTGTAACTTTAACTATTCTGCCATCTACTCCCATATCGGTTATGATTGAAATAGCGAAACATGGAATACCCATATGTCGGCCAACAATTACCTCAGGCACTGTGCTCATACCTACTGCATCTGCACCAATATTTCTGATGTATCTATACTCCGCGGGTGTTTCTAAACATGGACCACTCACCCCGGCATACGAACCAACTTGTACCCTTATTTTGTGTTTATCTGCAATAACCTTTGCCATCTTAATCATTTGTAAATCGTATGGCTCACTCATATCCGGAAATCTTGGGCCCAATTCAGGATAGTTTTTTCCAATTAAAGGGTTAGTAGGAAATAAATTAACGTGATCATTCAAAATCATTAAATCTCCAATTTCAAAATCGGGATTTACACCTCCGCTGGCATTGCTTACAAATAACCTTTCTATCCCTAAAAAACGCATCACCCGAACTGGAAAGGTAACCTGTTTCATATCATAACCTTCATAGTAATGAAAACGGCCTTGCATAGCCACCACATTTTTGCCTCCAAGCATCCCCAAAATTAACTTGCCTGAATGCCCTTCAACCGTACTCAAGGGGAAGTTGGGAATCTCCTCGTAGGGAATAACATATTTGGTTTCAATTTCCTTTACTAAACCACCCAACCCCGTACCTAAAATAATTCCTATTTGAGGATTAAAATTTGTTTTATTCCTAATAAAATCGGCCGTTTCCTTAATTTGTTCCAACATAATTGATTATAATTTGATTAAATTTTTCTTCATCTTGAGCATGCATTTGTACTGCAATACTAACAAAAAACAAAGGCAAATGCTGCCATTCGTTAAGCAAATTTAATGGTAATAAACGCATTGCATCCTTTTCGGTTGTTAAAATTATCTTATTAGATGATTTAATTTCGTCAAAATGATGCTTTATTTTTTTTAAATCTTGGGCTGTAAAATGATGATGATCGTTGAATACAATCATCTGATAGGACATACTGTTATCCCTCACAAAATCTTCCAATAAGGCAGGATTAGCTATTCCGGCAAATAGCAGTACCGATGTTTGCTTATTCAACACTTTATGAAAATTTTCCTCGGCATATATGGCACCTGAAAAAAACTGTGTGATTGAATGGTATTTGATGTAGCTAAAAAAAATATGTTGATAAGGAGCTGCTGCTATTTTAGAAGTAATATGCCTGCGCTCGATAGGTGAAAAAATTGCCGGTGTTTTGGTTACCACAATCATATCTGCACGCTTAACTCCATTACTAAACTCTCGCAAATTGCCTGTGGGTAGCATATGATCATCGTAATACATGTGCGCATAATCGGTAAGCATAATGTTTAGTCCGGCCTTCACTGACCTATGCTGATAGGCATCATCAAGCAATATCATTTTTAAATCAGGAATTGCAGCACATAATTTTTTAATCCCTCTTTTTCTATTACCATCAACGGCCACCGAAATGTGTTTGAATTTTTGGGCAAATTGTGCGGGCTCATCTCCAATTGTATCTGCATGATCGCTGTCGTTGGCAATTTTAAATCCACTTGTTTTTCTGCCATATCCACGGGAGAGCGTAGCTAAACGATAACTGTTGGCTAGCAACCGTACAAGATATTCAATATGAGGAGTTTTTCCTGTGCCCCCAGTGCTTAAATTACCTACAGCAATAGTTTTCACAGGTGGCCTATATACAGGTAAAATACGTAAATCGTAGAGCCAATTTCTACATTGAACTAACATGCCATACAGCAACGATACAGGAAAAAGTAAATAACGAATTATCCTTAACATCGATTAAGTTTTACCTTTTTAAAGTGGCATGATTAAATTGTTTTAAAATGCTTTTTTTGCCTGCCAAATGCAATTAAATATAATGATATTGAAATGCCAATGTTTGTTTGATATGTTTATTAATTAAACTAAAACAACAAACAAAGTATATAGTCAACATTTACTATCAATCACCACCCCAATGCTCAAGTTCATCCGCTGACCAAAGTTCAGGAAAAAATATTCTTCTCTGATATTTTGGATGCATGTACTTTCGCCAATCACTACCACCGGTAGCCTCTGCATTACCCAGATACTTTCCTGCTGCATTGTAATGTGCCATCACCCAAGTAACATTAACAGTGTAATCATAATGACGCATGGCTTTTATCAATTCTGCATCTGATTTCACCTTATCAGGCAGCTGTTTAAACCTTGTCCATAAATTGGTGGTATTATACTTCTCCATCATCTCTATAAAATGCTTTTTGTACTTTTTCTCAAACAAGGTCAGTAGCGTATTCTTTTTACCGGTCTTATAATCTTTACCTGCCGCCTGCCAATAAAGGTGATTAAATGCATGTTCGTAGGGAGTATTTCGATCTATATCAGCCCTGAATCGGTAATCAATTAAATTGATTAATTCAGTTGATGAAAATTCAATGAGCCTATATTGAGCACTTTGAAAACCACTTGCAGGCGTTAGGGTGTTTCTAAACTTCATGTATTGCTCCCTTTCCATGCCATCTCCCATGATACTAAATGAAGAGGCCAACATATCGAAATAGCGACTAATTCTTTTGAGTTTTTCAGTAAAAAAAGCTGCGTTTACAGTTGTTGACTCACAAACCTGATTGATTTCCCACAAAATCATTTTAAACAACAACTCATTGATTTGATGATACATGATAAAAACCATTTCATCGGGTTGGGTGGTCCTTTGAATTTGCAGACTGAGCAGCGCATCAGGCAAAATATAATCCCAATAGGTTATGGGATTTGCCCATACCAAACCTTCTAAGTGAACATTGGTTTGTTGTCCTATGGCCTCGAATTTTTCATCCAATCTTTTAATGATATCCTTTTGTTGTTCAATTGACATGATGGTATTATATTATAGATACGACAAAATTTTAATTTGTATAAAGTACACAGCTTTTCATTATTCAACAAATCTAAAAATTAATGAACATAATATCTTTAAAATGCATAATCTTTAAGGTAATGAAAACGCTCTCCAAGATTTCCATCTTTTGCAATTGTTGCACGATCTATGATACCCTCGGTATCCTGATGAAGTAACGATGGCATAACTTTATCAATAAGTTCTTTGCCAAAATCCTCTGATGCATCTCGAGGCAACTCACATGGTAAATTATCAACTGCCATCACAGTGATTGTTTTATTATCGAATGGTTCAGCAATCTCTTCGGTAATGGGGTTATAACCAAAAAACTTATTTTCTATGGTTGTCGACTGCGTTGTTGAAGGTATTGAACCATCAATATCACAAGTAATATCAGCAATTACACTGATATGAAAATCGTGCGAGCGCATTTCCTCTTTGGTAAACAAACGAGGGGCTGCAGGATTCCAATAACTGCAATGAATTAACAAATCACAGGCTTTTGTATATTTACTGAAAGTAGATCTAAACCTTTCGGGATGCTTATAAAAAGTTTGCAAGTTCCATCCCGATCCATCGAGCGCCTCATTGTAATTATTACTGTGCAACTGCACATAGGTGGGCTCTCTATACGAGAATTTCACAAACTCAAAAGGGGTAATCCGCCTTATTTGCAGCGCACCCAACAACTCTACAGCACCATTCGCAACACGACCATTACCGGTTACAATAATTTTGATATTAGGAAGTCGTACCTTTTGTAACTCTATCATCATTTCGCGTTTGTCATGACATAAATGCGCAGGTTTTAAATCAAACAAATTATATTTCAGTCCATAACCCATTATACCGTTGTAGGTTCCTACAATGCCTGCGTAATGGCCAAAGCCAATAATTCGATTATGTTCACTATCTACCAAACATTCATAATCTATCAAGTGTATTTTCTTTTTAATAATTTCATGCATCAACTTTTGATTGTGCGCTTGCTTTTTTATGGTGTGTGAAAAAAATAAATATTGCTTTCCTGATATCAACTGCTCAACAGGCACCTCTTTAACACCTACTAAAATATCGCAATCATCTACATGATCAACCACAGCTATGCCTTGTTGCTGATACTCTTCATCGGCATAACAGCGAATGTTACTTTTTTGAACATATATCTTCGTTCCGGGAAAACCTTGTTCAATCATTCTACACTGTACCGGGGTAAATGGCACTCTTTTATCAGGCGGCACTTTTCCTTCCCTTAAAATTCCAATCTTCATAAATAGCTTTGTTTTACATTATTTTATGGGTTCAAATTTAGAAATAGTTACGAAATATGAACCCCAATAATTCAGTAAAAGGCATGAGGTTGCTAAACTACTGACTGAATTGCGCCTAACAATTGCTTTCAATTCACGCTCCAATTAACTGCACAACATCTTCTTCAGCGAATTAGCCATCTATGCTAAACTTACTCTTGCTTGAGCAAACTGCACAACTCAAAGCCACACCAAACCCGTGAGTTGGAAAAACTAATAAGATATTGCGTACACACAACTCGTTGAAAGTAATTTAAAATGTCATTGCTGCTGCACTTTTATTTTGACTAATTTGGATGTATATTTGTATATGGATTCAGAGCAAATAACAAAGGTAAGAATTGATAAATATTTATGGGCCATCAGGTTATTCAAAACCCGCTCCTTATCCGCATCGGCATGCAACGAAGGAAAGGTAAAAATTGATGAAGAAACCCCTGTGAAGGCCTCCAAAGTTGTGAAACCGGGAGAGATTTACAGCATCAGAAAAGAGGGAAAACGTACGGTTATCAAAGTAATCACGCTCATAGAAAATCGTGTAAATGCCTCAATTGCAACAACCTGCTATGCCGACATTACCCCTGAAGAAGAAAAAGAGAAACAACAAATGATCAGTGCATTTTACTTTCCTGCCGGAAAAAGAGGCAATAAGCAATCGCGCCCGACAAAAAAAGACAGAAGAAAGTTAACCGAAATGCGTGGAGATATTTGATTAGTTTTTAGAATGGCTAAAAAGAAAGTGATCCTTCCGTAAACCATATAAATTTTCATTTCCTTGTTCCACTTTGATCATGAAATTATCAAGTTGAATTTGCTTCTTGTTTTGATTATAAACATATATTGATATCTTATCATCGGCCGACTTTATAATAGGTAATCGTACAGAAAAATAACAGTCATTCCAGTCGCCAACTTTACGCAAAAATGTTTTCACGTTAAATCCGGCCCAATAATAATTTTCATCCCCGTGATTGATACTGAAAACAATCAAGGCATCGTCTTCTGCAGATTGCGGCCTGATGCTTACCTTGGCATGTATGATATCAGAGCTGCTGTTGATTATTTCTTTCAGTGGTAAAGAAAAAGTTGAACTGTATTCAACCTTATCATTCATCACTTCAAATTGATTAAAGGCAGCTTTAGTAGTATCTTTGCCTGTTATTGGTGCGTTAGAAAAATAGATGGGCTGATGATCGTAATCTTGCACGAATTCATTCACCTTATTTTTTATTTGATACAAAGAATCAGAAGGATTATTGCTGAACAAATAATATTCACAATTAAAATATAATCGTTGCTCAATCAAATACGGATATTTATTTCTAACCAAGTTGGTCATTTCAGGGGGGCAATCGGAATTGCTCCAACAGTAGATAAAATAAGGAGTTTGAGCTGCTTCAATAAATTTCAAAGCAGTTATCGATTCTTCTCTACCCTTATTGTGATAAAAAACAAACGGACTTTTATTATTTAATCTCAACAAATAGTAATTGATGTAGGAAGCATCGGTAACATTCATAGCCCTTGTAATATTTTTAGTACCGTATTTATTATCTGCATCATTGATATGTTGGGCAATTTCTTTAAAACGAGCAAATTCATTACTTCCGTTAAAATGATTCATGGCATATATTTGAATACATCCAACAATTAATATAAAGGGGACAAGCACAAACACCAATTTTTGGTTGTCGGCAGTAAAGGAAAAAATAAAAAACAACAAAAAAGGAAACGAGAAGATGATAATGCTATGCTGCAAAACCGGTGTTACATAAACACTGTAAAAATAGGCGGTAAGTAACGGAATCAAAAACCATATCAATGCAATGACTGAGAATTTGAAATTTAAGGGTTTGATTGGCAATTTGACAATAGCAATCAGTGCAGTTATCAATATAAAAATCAAATACCATTTTGATTGATTGAAAGCGTATAATGTAAATGCCTTAAAGTAGGAGGAGTCGGGCTTGGCCACCCATCCAATGCCTCCTGCAGAAAATTGATGAATAGTGATTTGCAGATGAGGTAGAAAAAGCGCCACAGCAATGCCCCCGCAGATTAAATATACCTTTCGGATTTCCTTGTCAACTAAAAAAACTCCGGTTATACCTATCAAGGCAACCATTAAAAAACTAAAGTAATGATTGTACATACTAAGCAACATACCCATCACAAAAGAAACCACAGCAGTTACTCCAATTTGTTGATGCTTGGTTTTGAATACAAATCGGTTCCAACCATAAAGTGTAAGTGCAACAAAAAACAGACCCGAGCTGTATGGACGAGCGATTTGACTGTAAAGAATTGCAAATTGTGTAACAGCAAGAGTTGCCGCAATCATTACAGCAGCATAGTAATTAAACCATTTTCTAGCATTCAAGTAGGTAAGGTAAACAGCAGCCGTTCCCATCAACACAAAAGGCAAACGAAGGGCAGTTTCTGAGGTGCCAAAAATTTTACACCAACACCAAATCAAAACTTGTAATCCTGCCGGGTGAAAATCTGTGAACACATATTCGGTAATGTTTTTGTACAGTCCGCCATAGCTTAAACCAAGCAATGCACTCAACTCATCATTGGTTAACGACCATGAATTATATCCAAAAAATCTTGTTGTGGCAGCAAACAATAAAATGAGTAACAACAATCTGTCTTTGGGATTAACTTTCATCATCATGTTAATTAATATGCAAATATAACAGATGAATTCACTTTAGCATGTTATTAAAATCGATTAAAATGAAATTATTTACGACATACTTTTAAAAAATTTCCTATATTTGTTGCTTAATTATTTGATTTTGTCGTATAAAATTGTGTTTTGAAACCTTAAACCCAAAAAAAACGTTAAAATGCATGTTTGTTAAACCGAGATTTCAATCAATTTGAAATTTATTTAACTTTTTGGCTATACAAATACTCTATCAATGTTGTAAAAAAAATTAAACTAAATATACGTGTTATGAGAAAAATCAATTTTTACAAGCTTCTTTTCCTGCTGTGTTTGACAGCTTTTACAGGAAAGGTGAAGGCGCAATCGGATATAATTCCGGTGCCCACCTACAATTCTCAAGCAGAAATGCCCATGCAAATTACTCCCGAACAAAAAATGTTGAGGGAGTTACCCCGAGTAATTGTTTACAATAACGGAGCAGATTACTCAACCTTTGAATCTTCCATGAATAAATGGTTGGTCAGCAACGAAAATTTGCGCTCCAAACTCGATCCAAAAGTAAATGAAATGTTTAAAAATAAGAATTTTCGTGAGGTGGCCGATTTATTAGTTGATTTTAATCACTTTGTGAAGATAAATACAAATATTCCAAAAGGAGGTAATCATGAATAGATTTTTCCAAAATAAACACATCAAATCTCTTCTTTCGGCAACTGCACTGATACTTTCTTCAGGTTCATCAAATGCACAAGTTGCTTCACCGGCCTACACCTTTTCCACATCGGTAGTTACTTATACAGAGATTACAGGGGGGACTCAGCTAATCTTGTCAAATGAAACTACTTCTGTTCCTTGGGACAATGAAACCTACACAGTAACCTGCCCATTCACATTTACCTATAGTGGTGCTGCATACACACAAATGACACTCAGTGCCAACGGAGTGGTTGCTATGGGTAATACAATTATTAATGGATTTCCTAATCTACCTATTTCATCCAGTTCCAATAGCAACAATGTGATTGCTGCATTTGGCCGAGATCTAGTTGGCTCACACACCTTTAATGGCAACACAACTGCTGGTTCAAATGTAATTACCGGGACCACTCAAACTGATGGTGTAGTTGTTGGTGCAAGAATCTATGGCACAGGAATACCTACAGGTGCAACCGTTACCGGTAAAAGCGCCAATACCGTTACAATTTCAGGAAATGCCACAGCCGCTGGCGCAGCAATATTTTCGCAGTTTAGAGGTGAGATCAGGTGGCAAGTAATTGGATCATCCCCCAATCGAACTCTTGTATTTCAATGGAAAAACGCAAGAATTGCAAGTATCAACTTGCAACATTATAACTTTCAAATTAGACTCAACGAAAGCGACAACTCAGTTGAGGTGGTATACGGTAACTGTAATTTTGCCAACACAGCTTCCTCAACTGCACCCCAAGTTGGGTTGAGAGGAAGTGCAAACACAGACTACAATAATCGTCTCGGAAATTCAACCTCTGGTCACAACTGGAATACTACTTTAGCAGGAACAGCCAACAGCAGTACTGTTTCAATCAATGCATTAGGTGTTCCGCCTGTAAGTGGTAGAACTTTCAAATGGACACCGGCTCCTCCTTCTGCTATAGATATTGCTGTCAATAGTCTTGTTTCTCCCGGTGTTACTTGCGGTTCGAGCGCTGAGAACGTAGTGGTACAAATAAAAAATGTTGGTTCACTGGTGCACGATTTCAGTGTAAATCCAACCACGGTATCGGTTAATATAACAGGGCAATTGACCCAAAGTGTAAGTGCAACTGTATCTACTGGGACTCTCGCAGCTAACGGCACCTTAAACGTAACCTGCACACCACCCATTGATATGGATAACAATGGCACCTATAATTTTGCCTGCTCACATACTACCACTGGTGATGTATCTCTCGCGAACAATTCTTTATCTTCTGTAAGCAGAGTAATTTCAAGAAATAGCACCTTCCCTTACACCGAAACCTTTGCTGTAACGCCTAACCCAGGTTATGTGACACAAGCAATTGCCCCCAACGTAAGTAATAATTGGGCTATACTATTCAATTCAACTTTCGAGCCCGGGTTCAGCCCTCCCCCCTCGTTAAACACCGTTAACAATGGCTTTGCTGTATTTTCAAGTTATAACTTTTCTGCAGGCACCGAAAGCAGATTGATTTTACCCTGTATGGATTTTTCTTCCATTACCTCTCCTGTGATGACTATTAGTATGGCACAAAATGATGATCTTTCAAACAGAGACGATCGTGTAAGAATTGAGGTTTCAACAGATGGAGGCAATACATGGAGTTTCGTGCCCGGAGCACCAACATGTAACCGATATAATGCTGCAGCCACTACCATGTTTTGGCAAGATTTTTCAGTATGCTTATCCGCTTATGCAGGTAACCCAAATGTTCGTTTAGCCCTAAGAGCTATTGGTGAAAATGGATATAGTATGGCAGTAGATCAAATAAAAATTGAGGATACCTGCCCAACTGTAAATACACTAAGTGCCTCGGGTATTGGATTTACCTCAGCAACGGTAAATTGGAATGCCATTGATTGTGGAGCATCCGCATTTGATGTTGAATATGGACCTGCTCCATCAGGCCCATATACCATGATTCCTCTTGGTTTGGTCACCTCTGCTAACTTAACAGGATTAACATCTTCCACAACCTATCAATACAGGGTCAGAACCAATTGTGGCGGTCCTGTAAGTCCTTGGAGCGCTTTCCAAACATTTTCTACATTAGCAGCTCCGCCTGCCAATGATGCATGCCCTGGTTCATTGTTAACACCGGGTTTAACATGCACTTATGTAGCTGCCACAACTGTTAATGCTACCCCTTCAGCTGTAGCAACACCAACCTGCGGAGGAAATCCCGATGATGATGTTTGGTATAATTTTGTTGCCCCATCCAACAATGTAACAATCAATGCGCAAGCTACCTCAGGAATAGACCTTGTTGTGGTGCTTTATCAAGATAACGGCTGCACCACCCCTGCTGAATTGGCCTGCGCTGATGCTACCTTTGCAGGTGGTACAGAATCGCTCAACATCACCACACTCACTGCCGGTAATACCTACCGAGTGAGAGTTTACGATAAAAATGCAGGAGCTACAGGAACCTTCAACATTTGTGCAACCTATGTTCCTAACGCACCCTTAAATGATAACTGCGGAGGAGCTTTCACACTTACTCCTGGATCATCTTGCACTATTACTGCCGGCACAGCTGAAGCAGCAACTCCTTCACCACAAGCAACAGCTTGCAGCGGTGACCCTGATGATGATGTGTGGTACAAGTTTGTGGCCTCTTCAACTTCAGTTGATATTACAGCAGTAGGTGCCATTGGCATGGATTTAGTGCTTGAACTTTTCGATGGCTCCTGTGGTGCACCAACCAATTTGGCATGTGCCAACCTATCGGGATCTGGTGGAACTGAGGTAATTTCTCAAGGCGGTCTTGTTCTTGGAAATACTTATTTGGTAAGGGTTTATGATTTTGGCAGTGGTTACCCCAGCGCAAGCACTTTCGATATATGCGTTGTTAATCAAACTGTACTCAATCCTCCCCCTGCTAATGATTTGTGCGCCAATGCCATTTCATTAACCTCCAATCCAACATGTGTTACAACTGCAGGAACAACCCTTGGAGCAACAAATTCGGGTTTGGCAGGCAACTTATGCGGTGGCTTTGTAGCCAATCCTGATGATGATGTTTGGTATAGTTTTGTTGCTAGTTCTACTGCCCACGATATTATTG
>JALRAS010000140.1 GCA_023262495.1 Bacteroidia bacterium
ACAGCATTGGCCGGGTGCCAACTTTATGATTATAGTTGGTGTTTTTTTTCTTTCTACATTGTTTTTACCGTTGTTGTTTATCCTCAAATTTAAATCGACCGAAGAGAACAACAGAAGCATTTTATTAAGCATCGTAGGATTTGTTTCATCTCTTGCCATTTGTATAGGTATTTTATTCAGGATATTACATTGGCCGGGCGCACGCACCATTATTATTACCGGCTGTTGTTTGCTTATTTTGGGCTATCTTCCCATTTACATTTTAAGTATTTATAAAAACACTACCAATAAAATAAATGCCACGGCCACCATCATTTTAATTATTGCCGGTGTTGGTTTATTTGTAACCGAATCGGGTACCGGTTTATCAAGAGCCACCTCCGATAGCTTTTGGAGAGGCGTAGTGGAGAGTGATGAATTATTGAAACACAACATTGAATTGAACAGGCAATGTTTTGAACTTAAACTTACTCAGCAAAGCAATGATTCGTTGAAAGTGCTAAAGTTAAAGCAGCTTCAGTCGGCATTTGAAAATTTAATGCAATACACCACCGACATGAAAGCTTATATGGTTTCGATTACAGAAGGTGTTTCTCAAGAGCAAGCCAAAACAATTAATCTCGACAACTTGCGCAGTAGTGGTTGGAATGATGTGTTGAGCGAAAGGTTATTAACTGATGAATTTGCTGCCAATGAGTACACAGCTAAGAAGCTTAAAAAAAACATTGAAAATTTTAAGCAGACGATAGCAGCGCTTTCGCCAAATACCAACACCAGTCAATTGAACACCAATCAGGTAAATGTATATGGCGAGGTGGTTCCGTGGGAAATATCCAATTTTGAAAAGCTTCCTTTGCCACTAGTCATGTACAACATGATTAGAATTGAGTTAGCTGTTCAATCCATACAAACAGCCACTTTGTATCAACTGAATTAATACACATTTGCTGTATTAAATTTGTGAACATACCGACACCAAGCCCAAGCATCAAGAGGGTATGCAGCAGCTTATACCTATGCTATTTATAAATTTACAATGGCTAGTGCCTATAAAGCAAAATATAGTTCAATAAAATTAGACTTTTTATTTTGTATAATCGGTATAACAGATCAAGGTTAGCGCCTAATTTTGATGTTTGCGGCTTAGTGTTAGTGCAGAAAATTTATTACCCGATAAATTGGCAATCAGAAAAAATAATTTACTTTGGGAAAATTTTGATGATGAAAAAAATTCTTACCCTACTTTGTTTATGTGCTTTTCTATCGCACACGCATGCACAAAAATGCACTTTTACCAAAGAAGAAACCGATAGTAAATCAGGGTTACCTGTAAAGTCGATTATGACCTCTGTTACCAATCAGTTTATCGTATGGACCATTAAAGAAGCTGATCAATACAAACTCGGTCTTGAAATAACTATGTCGGGTTTGCAAAAAGAAAATATTCGTAAAGGCGATACATTAACTATTATGTTTGGTAACTACGAAACCATTTTGGCCTTTGCAAATGAGCAATATTCTCCTGTTGGCAAAGCAAACGATTTGACAGAAATAACTAATTATTTTCCATTTTACAATGTAAATAATGATGACTGGATGAAACTATGCAGCAACAATATTCAGTACATGAAGGTTGGTTTCAAAGGCGATTACGTAAACATAGAGTTAAACGAAGGTAAAGCCAAAAAAATCAAAGCAGCAGCTGTTTGTGTCAAATAGATAGCTCAACTACTTCATTACAATTAATTATTGCTAATAAGCTAAAACCGGACCTAACCAACGCTCGGCATCGGCTGTTGTTATTCCCTTACGTTTGGCGTAGTCTGACACCTGGTCTTTTTGAATTTTTCCTAATCCAAAATAATGCGATTGTGGATGTGCAAAGTACAATCCACTAACTGCAGCAGTTGGAATCATGGCCATACTTTCGGTGAGTTGCATACCTGTATTTTTTTCCACCTCAAGTAAATTCCAAATGGTTAATTTTTCAGTGTGTTCCGGTTGCGCTGGATAGCCCGGAGCTGGTCTTATACCGGCATACTCCTCCTTGATGAGTTCTTCGTTTTTAAGATTTTCATCAGCAGCATACCCCCAAATTTCTCTACGTACTTTTTTATGCATTAATTCTGCAAAAGCCTCCGCTAACCTATCGGCTAGCGCTTTGAGCATAATGGCATTGTAATCATCATGATCGGCTTCAAAACGAGCTACATGAGCATCTATACCAATACCCGTGGTTAATGCAAAGGTGCCAATATAATCTTGTATGCCTTGTGGTGCTATGAAATCACTTAGTGCCACATTAAATTGACCGGCAGGTTTTTTAGTTTGTTGACGTAAGGTATGAAACACCACCGTGTTACCATTCGCAGTTACATGTATATCATCACCTACTGCATTAGCAGGAAAAATACCAATAACTGCATTGGCTTGCAACCATTTTTCTTTAATGATTTGCTGCAACATGTTTTGAGCATCGTTAAACAACTTACTTGCCTCTGCTCCTCGTTCTGCATCAGTCAATATTTTAGGATAGGATCCTTTTAACTCCCAACTATGGAAGAAAGGAGTCCAATCAATATATTCTGCTATTTCTGCTAAACTGTAGTGATTAAATACTTGGGTTCCTATATGCTTTGGTTTAGCAATATTTGTGGCTTTCCAATCGATGGCAAATTTATTGGCACGTGCTTCTTCTATGCTAACAAACTTATTTTGCGACTGTGCATTTTTATTTTGCTCACGAACGCGTTCGTAATCCTTGTTTAATTCATCCATAAATACTTTACGCAATTCATCGGAAATTAAACTGCTAGCCACCGGTACTGATTTACTGGCATCATTTACATGTACTACAGGACCCGAATAATTTTGCGCAATCTTAACAGCGGTGTGCACTTTAGATGTAGTTGCACCACCAATCAGCAAAGGAATTTTAAATCCTAAGCGTTCCATTTCTTTGGCTACGTGCACCATTTCATCTAAGGAAGGCGTAATTAATCCACTCAAGCCAATCACATCTACATTATGCTTTTGGGCTTCACTTAAAATTTTATCAGCCGAAACCATCACACCCAAATCAATAATTTCATAGTTATTACATGCCAATACCACACCCACAATATTTTTTCCAATGTCATGCACATCTCCCTTCACGGTAGCCAATAAAATTTTACCAGCATTGGTTCTTCCATCACCCACAATGCCTGCCAATTTATTTGCTTCCTTTTCCGCCAATAAAAATGGCTCCAAATAAGCCACTGCTTTTTTCATCACACGCGCACTTTTCACCACCTGAGGCAAAAACATTTTACCCGCCCCAAACAAGTCGCCAACGATGTTCATACCTGCCATTAATGGGCCTTCGATGACATGCAACGGACGGCCTAATTTTTGACGTGCTTCCTCTGTATCTTCATCTATATAATCGGTTAAACCTTTTACCAAAGCATAGCTCAAACGCTCTTCAACTGTGCCTTTGCGCCACTCTTCCGACTTCTCTGTTTTTTCTTTTGTGATACCTTTCAATGATTCGGCATGATCCACCAAACGTTCGGTAGCATCATCCCTCCTATTCAACAACACATCTTCAATTAATTCCAAAAGTGTTTTATCAATATCATCATACACTACCAATTGCGAAGGATTTACAATGCCCATATCCATTCCGGCCCTTACGGCATGGAATAAAAATGCGGAGTGAATGGCCTCGCGCACATGATCATTTCCTCTGAATGAAAAAGATACGTTGCTCACCCCACCACTCACTTTGGCATGTGGCAAGTTTTCTTTTATCCATTTAGTAGCATTAAAAAAGTCGAGTGCGTTCAAACGATGCTCTTCCATGCCTGTAGCAACAGGAAATATATTGGGATCAAAAATGATATCCTGTGCGGGAAATTTTACCTTATCAACTAAAATATCATAAGCTCTTTTACAAATATCTATTCTGCGTTGCAAGGTATCTGCCTGCCCAACCTCATCAAAAGCCATGATGATCACGGCTGCCCCATATTGCTTTATCTTTTGTGCCTGCTCAATAAACTTTTCTTCACCCTCTTTCAATGAAATTGAATTGACTATGGCTTTGCCTTGTACACATTTTAAGCCCGCTTCAATCACCGACCATTTGCTAGAGTCAATCATAATTGGCACGCGTGCAATATCAGGCTCAGAAGCAATTAAATTGAGGAAGCGTGTCATGCATGCTTCACTATCAAGCATACCTTCATCCATATTTACATCAATGACCTGCGCGCCACCTTCAACCTGCTCACGGGCTATAGATAATGCCTCTTCATAGTTACCTTCATTAATGAGTCGCAAGAATTTTTTTGAACCGGTAACATTGGTGCGCTCGCCCACATTCATAAAATTACTTTCGGGGCGCAAGGTTACTGGCTCTAATCCGCTTAAATGCATTAAGGTATCACTAGCAGGCCTTTTACGTGGCTCGGCATCTTTAGCCAACTCTGCAATGCGTTTTATGTGAGCAGGAGTTGTACCACAACAACCACCAACAATATTCAAAAAACCTGCTTTTAAAAACTCTTCAATTTGATGTCCCATTTCATGCGCATCTTGGTCATACTCACCAAACTGATTTGGTAGGCCCGCGTTGGGATAAGCACTTACATAAAAAGGTGCTTTCTGCGAAAGTTCCTGCAAATATGGACGCATATCTTTGGCTCCTAAAGCGCAATTTAACCCCACACTCAACAAATCAACATGCGAAACAGAATTTAAGAATGCCTCGGTAGTTTGTCCAGAAAGCGTTCTGCCACTGGCATCGGTGATAGTACCCGAAACCATTACCGGCATAATTATATTTTTTTCTTTACAATAATTCTGAATGGCAAACAATGCCGCTTTCGCGTTAAGCGTATCAAAAATAGTTTCAATCAACAATAAATCAACACCACCATCAATCAAACCTTTTACTTGTTCGGTATATGCTTCAACCAGTTCATCAAAAGTGATAGCTCTGTAACCCGGATCGTTTACGTTAGGGGATAAAGAAAGGGTTCGATTTGTTGGTCCTATGGCACCAGCCACAAAAGCAGTTGTGCGTCCATTAGCTTCTGTTGATGTCAAGAATTCGGCAACAGCTTCTTTTGCAATTTTAGCTGATTCAAAATTTAATTCATACACCAACTCCTGCATATCATAGTCGGCCATAGCAATTGAGGTATCACTAAAAGTATTGGTTTCAATGATATCGGCCCCTGCCTTTAAATATTCTTTATGAATGGTTTTAATGATGTCGGGTTGGGTAATAGAAAGTAAATCGTTATTACCTTTTAAGTCTTTGTGCCAATCGGCAAATCGCTTTCCGCGATAATCTTTTTCTTCGAGTTTGTACTGCTGAATCATGGTGCCCATTGCACCATCAATTACTAAAACACGTTTTTCTAATTCTTTTCTGATATCCATATAAAAATTAAATTATTACATTGAAATGGAGATTCTTTGTTTTTTGAATAATGAACAAGGAATAAGAAACAAGGAATGTTGAATGATATTCACCTTTATATTTATTCTATGCTTAATTATTCAGTTACTCTTTTATTGGTTTCACTCTTTTCTTTATTCTTTTTTGCAGTTTCTATACTTTTTACCAATATTGATATAAGTTCATTACATTCCGTTAAAGTAGATTGAAGCAAAACATTGTTTGATGCTAAATTTGCCCTTTCCATAATAATACGTAGGCTATTATAACTTTCTCTCAATTCTTTGACTGCAATTTTTAATTTATGTATAAAATCACCGCGCGATTCTGCACTTTGAGCTTCTCCATAATTTAGAGCAGGGGATGTACCTGACCGAATAAGCTGTCCGACCATATGAGAACCAGCCCTAGAACTATTCACACTCTCACAAATCGCAATGACATTAACAGCAAATTCTATTAATCGTTCATTAATATCATATTTCTTCGAATTTTCTTCCATTTATTTTCAATTCATTTTACCTTTCATTTTAGTCAATATTCAGCATTCTTCTCATCTACAATCAAAATACGATATTCAATATTCAACGCATCCTTAAAAAATTCATCATTCAAAATTCCTTCCTCCTTGTTCAGTATTCAACGCTTCCTTAAAAAATTCATCATTCAAAATTCCTTGTTCCTTGTTCAGTATTCAACGCATCCTTAAAAAATTCATCATTCAAAAGTCCTTGCTCCTTGTTCAATATTCAACGCATCCTTAAAAAATTCA
>JALRAS010000141.1 GCA_023262495.1 Bacteroidia bacterium
GGGAATCGATTTTGTTGATATCGAGTATTCTACCAACGGGGGGGCTACTTTTACCAGTTTGGCCACAAATGTTGATGCTTCACTTACCACTTATAGTTGGACCCCAATACCCAATTCACCATCAGCCACCTGTAGACTGCGAATCAAGCAAAGCAGTAATCCGGCCTTGAATGATGTGTCTGATAATAACTTTACCATTGGTAGCGCTTCGCTCACTTTGACTTCGCCCAATGGCGGAGAGGTTTTTGCCATTAACACCGGCCAATATATCGATTGGACAGCGGTTGGTGTAACAGATGTGGACATCGAGTACTCAATTAATGGCGGCAATACTTGGACCTTCATTGGTACGCAAACGGGTTCTCCTTTTTATTGGTGGAATCCAATTCCAAACACGCCTTCATCCAATTGTTTGATAAGAATTAAAGATGCTAATAATACCACAATCAGCGATGTTTCTGATGCGCCCTTTACCATTGCAGGAGGCAATATTACTCTTTTTACACCGGCAGGAGGCAATACATGGTCAACAGGATCTGTTAATCAAATTTCTTGGGATGCACCGGGCATCAACAGTGTAAAAATAGAATATTCATTTGACTCAATGGCAACTTGGAACACGATTGTTACTAATTACACCACCCCTGGAAATTACAATTGGACCATCCCCAACACGCCATCAAATGATTGCTTTGTACGCGTGAGCAATACCAACGATCTTTCTGTATTTGATATCAATCAAGCTCCATTTACCATCACAGCGCCTTACATTACTGTTGTTTATCCCAATGGTGGCGAGACATTTCAATCAGGGTATGATTATTTTATTGAATTTGATGCAGTTGGCGTTGACTCCGTAATGATTGAGTATTCTATCAATGGGGGAACAACATGGACGCCTATAATCAGTAGTTATGCTATTGGAAGTGTCAGCAATTATTATCAATGGGTTGTGCCAAATACCCCATCAAATAATTGTTTGCTCAGAATAAAAGATACCCAAACGGGTGCTATTATCGATCAAAGTGATTTTTCTTTCGCTATTGTTTTTGGTGGGTTACCTTCTTGTGCCACTAATTTTTTCCCGGGTAACGGAGTACAACAATTTTCAAGAAATCCCTCATTCAGTTGGTCTGAACCGCAATCTTCACCTGTAGTTTCAGGATACGATTTTTATTTTGGTACCACAGCCAATCCGCCACTGTATCAAGCCAATATTTCCAGTTTAAATTTTCAAATTTTAAATCTTAATCCCTCTACAACATATTATTGGCAGGTTATTCCCAACAGTCTAAACGGACAAGCACAGTCATGTGTAGTTAGCTCTTTCACAACGGCTGCTGCCAATGAGTACAACATGGATAATCAGCAGGAAACTGTTTGTAGTGGTTTATTTTATGATGTAGCAGGCCCTAATGCAAACTACAATCAAAATGAGTTGTACGTCAAAACTTTTTTACCCTCCACGGCAGGTCAGGTATTGAAATTTGCGTTTTCAAATTTCTCAACGGAGCAAGGTTTCGACTTCCTTAGAATTTATAATGGGAACTCTGTGAATGCTCCACTCATTGGCACTTATTCGGGAGTAAACGGGCCAGGCACCCTTGTGGCCTCTAATCCGCAAGGAGCATTGACCTTTCGCTGGAATAGCGATAATATCATAAGCGAGTCGGGATGGCAGGCAGCCATAAGTTGCGTTCCGGTGGGTACACAAGCAATCAATCTAACCTCACCAAATGGAGGAGAAAGTTGGATAGCCAACACCACCAAAACAATTACGTGGACTTCTCAAAATATATCATTGATAAACCTTGAGTATTCAATTGATAACGGAGCTACATGGTCGGCTATTGCGAGTGGTATATCTAACACCGGTAACTACAATTGGCAGGTTCCGCTGCCTGCATCTACCCAATGTTTGGTGAGGGCATCGGCAGCCAATAATGCTAATGTATTTGATATCAGCAATACTAATTTTGAAATTCAGTTTGTGCCTGTTTATGTTGATTTATTGACACCGGCTACAGCCGAAACTTTCCTTACTGGATCTACAGCGCTGATTTCTTGGAACAGTATGTTTGTGAGCAATGTAAATTTGGAATATTCAACAGATGCGGGTAGCACATGGAATGCAATTGTTTCTAATATCAGCAGTACCGATGGTTATAATTCATACAGCTGGACTATTCCCAATGCGCCAAGTAATTTGTATGTGTTAAGAATTACCGATGCATCAAATGCCACGATTACCGATCAAAGTTCAGGAGCATTTTATGTCGTTGCCCCATACTTGGAAGTTGCCTCGCCCAATGGTGGTGAGATACTTGGCGGTGCCACCTATTCAAGTATTTCATGGAGTGGCTTCATTACCACTTCTTATGTGGATATTGACTACTCATCGGATAACGGTAATACATGGAGTAACCTGGTAACCAATCGCTATCATAATAATGGCAGTGTTGCCAACAATTACTACAATTGGTTTGTCAATAATGTTAACAGCAGTAATTGCAGAATAAGGATCAAAGAGTCTGCCAATGCCAGCATTGATGATGAAAGTAACAATTCGTTTACCATCAATGCAAATAGTTCAACAATTACCATCACACAGCCCAATGGCGGAGAACAAATCAGTGGAGGATCGAATTATTCGGTTCAGTGGAATGCTAGTTTTGTGTCTGGTTTTTTTAAGGTGCAATTTTCTTCCAATAATGGAACAACTTGGAGCACCTTGGCCAATAATTTAAATAATTCGGGCTTCTATAATTGGTTGGTCCCTAATCAGAGCATGAGTAATTGTTTAATTAAAGTAATCGATGTAAATGACTCTACAATTTTTGATGTAAGCAATGCATCCTTTGCTGTTACACAAACCAATCCATACATTGCAGATATTAACCCTAATGGAGGCGAGGTGCTTACCGTAGGTAATTATACAGGCATCACATGGAATAGTGCAATGGTGCCCACCGTAGATATTTTGTTTTCCGATGATGGTGGTGCTACCTATTCAACGATTATTTCAAATTTAAGCAATATCAATTTTTACAATTGGTTAGTGCCAAATGCGATCTCCAACAACTGTATCATAAAAGTAAGGGCTGCGGGCAACAATGCGCTTTTCGATGTTAGTGATGCAGTTTTTAGCATAGTTGCAGGAACGCCTTCAATCTCACTTGTGAATCCCAACGGAGGAGAAAACTTCCTTGGGAATACGCCAAACAATGTTATTCAGTGGACAGGTACTGGCATTGGAGGAGCTATAAAAATTGAATATTCTTCCGATGCGGGTGCCACATGGAATACCATCATCAACTCATTTGCAGCGGTAAATAATATATACAATTGGTTTACTCCAAATATTGTATCTAATCAATGTTTGGTAAGAGTGAGCAGTGTTTCAAATCCGACAATTTCTGATGTGAGCGATACCACATTCAATATTGGCTCTTCTGCTCCTCAACTTGTGGTAAGTTCACCCAATGGCGGAGAGTATTTAAATCAAGGGTTTTGGTACAATGTTGCATGGACCAGAAATAATGTACCATTAATAAATTTGAGCTATAGTACTGATAGCGGAGCCACTTGGAATACCCTACTAAGTGCCGTAAATGCCAACAGTTATTATTGGAACGTTCCTAATGTTTCTTCTTCCCAATGTTTGATTAAGGTTGAGAAGTCGGGTGCAGGTGCTCCATTGAGCGATGTCAGCAATGCCCTGTTTACAATTGGACCGCTGCAACCCAACAGCAATACAATTGTGATCGATACAATTACATCAATTCCTTTTTGTAAGCTCGATACATTTCAAGTGTACTACACGGCCACAGGTACTTATAATCCGGGTAACGTATTTGATGTGCAGCTGTCAGACAGTGTGGGTAACTTTACCAATGCAGTACTCATCGGTCAACTTTCCTCTACAGCAAGCAGTGGATTTATTTCATGCATGGTGCCAAGCACAGTGCTCAATGGTTTGGGCTACCGCATAAGAATACAATCGAGCGACTTACCGGCTACAAGTAATGACAATGGATTTAATATTTCTATTATCAGTCCGCAGTTTGATTTTGCTGCTAACAATCTTATCAAATATTTGCCTGATGGAGCGGTTACATTTTTTGTGATTCCTCAACAAAGCGCAAGTGCCACTTATTTATGGGACTTTGGAGATGGCGGTACCTCTACCCAAGCTCAACCAACACATAACTACAGCATTATTGGTAAGTTTAATGTGAGTTGTACCGTAGCTGAAAATGGATGTTCGCTAACTGTAGAAAAAATTAAGTATATAAGGGTTGAGCAATTGTTTCCTAGTATTGCAATTAATACCAATACAACAGTTGATATTACCGATGTAACGATGCTTAGTGCAGATACTGCATTGATGACCTTGAAGAATGGCAACTGTTTACTTTCAACTGATGGAGGAATCACATGGAATACCTCGGTGACAGGCCTTGTTGCTGGTTCCGATACCTTGTTGTCTTGTGATATGTTTCCAGGCAAATGGCGTGTGGTGGGCAACAATGGTTTGATTCGTGAATCCACAGACAACGGTCAAACATGGCAACCTATGCAAAGTCCCACCACGGTGAGAATGTATGGTGTGGCAACGCTTGACAATAACAGATCTTATGCGGTGGGCGATGCAGGTGTAATTTTGAATTACGATGGTAACAATTGGGTACAGCAAAATACAGGGGTTGCCGCACGTTTTTGGGATGTGGCAGTTGATAAAACAGCACCCACTCCAACTGCCTACGCGGTAGGAAGCGGAGGAACAATTTTTAAGTTAGATAGCACTACCTGGAGCCCGCAAAATTCAGGCGTTTCGGGCGGATTATTTGGCACCACAGCCTTAGGTAATAATGTGGTATATGCAGTTGGAGGGCTTACACAGGGGCTTATTCTTAAAACCACAAATGGTGGTCTCACCTGGAACACGGTATTGAATGGGGTGGATGTGAGTTTTAGGAGTGTTTCCGGTATTGCAGATACGGCTTGGGCATGTGCCTTTGATGGTATCATTTATGAAACCAGAGACGGTGGCAGTAGCTGGGTAAGATATAGTGTAGGGGATACGTATAATAATAACGGGATTAATTTCAGAACTTCGAGGGGTGTTGTGGCAGGTAATAGTGGTAATGGCAGAGTGTTTGGGTTTCCAAGTGCTGACGACACTACCGGTATTTTTGGCAAATTTTACGCCCCCAATCAGCTCACTATCTTTCCTAATCCGGCTCAAGAATTTGTCTGCCTCAAGGGCCTTTTCAATAAGTCCCAAGTTGTCAATATTGAATTTAAGGACATTGATGGTAAAACTATCATGCAAATCCCAAGGCAACAACTTAGTAAAGGTCTTTTAAATTACCGCCTAGATATAACGCGCATGAGTAACGGGGTATATTTTATATTTGTTGATGATGGGGTGCAGCCCTTTGTGAAGAAACTGATTGTTGCGCGCTAGTTTTTACCTGATATTCCGATAAATTATTTGACTAATATTGTGGTGCTGAAAATTTCAAATTATTTTGCTTTGCTTGAAGCATCTGTTATATTAGGTTTTTGCCAATGAGTTTGTGTTTAAGAATAATCTGTTTGTGTGTGCTTTGTACCTTTCATAGTTTTGGACAGGGGCGAAGGTTCATGAAAATTTACACACCAAAGGAATATGAGTCACATGCCCAAAATTGGTGCATTGCCCAGGATCACAACGGTCTTATTTATATAGGTAATACCATCGGATTGCTAAAATATGACGGTCGCTCTTGGGAATCTATCAAGTTGAATAACTCAGCGGTCAAAAGTATCTCAATAAATAATCAAGACAAAGTTTTCTATGGCGCGCAGGATGATTTTGGTTATTTATTCGCTGATGAAAATGGAAAACTTAAGGGGCATAGTCTTAAGTACTTGTTGCCTGATTCTTTGCAAATATTTGGCGATGTATGGAAGACCTATTGTTATAAAGACCAGGTCATTTTTCAAACATTCGACTATGTATTTATTTATAAACTAGGTAAAATTTCAGTCCATACTGCTGAGAACTATTTTCATTTTGGTTATCAGCGCAATGCTGATTTTTTTATCATCGATAGGGAAATTGGACTCAAGAAACTGGTTG
>JALRAS010000142.1 GCA_023262495.1 Bacteroidia bacterium
GATACTTAAAGGTAATGATTGTAAGTCTATTTATGGGCGGGCTGCTTTTTATTATACTCGGACAAATTAGGACCTTTATTCCTATGGCTATATGTAGCTTTTTTGTTAGTTTCTTTGGAGAAGCATTTCGTCCGGCAAATATGGCAGCCATATCAAATAATAGCAAGCCGGAGGATTTTACAAGATCACTCTCGTTAAATCGATTGGCGGTTAACTTGGGTTTCTCAATTGGTCCTGCGCTTGGAGGTTTTCTGGCAAATCACAACTATCAGTATTTGTTTTATGCCGATGGGTTGACTTGCATCCTTGCAGCAATGGTAATTGCCTTTTTTGTGAAAGCTCCTACTCCAAACGAAACAACACAAAACAGGGAAGTAAAATCAAAACTAACAGGACCATCACCTTTAAAAGACACTCCATTCTTGTTTTTCATTTTTTTGTGCACCTTATACGCAACCGCTTTTTTTCAAATGTTCAGCACTATGCCTCTCTATTACAAGGATGTTCACCATTTAAGCGAATATAAAATCGGACTTTTAATGGGCTTCAATGGAATTTCAGTTGCTGCAATCGAAATAATTCTGATCTATAAAATTGAAAAAAAACTCAAACCACTACAGTTTGTCATGCTAGGTGCTATCATGCTTACGCTTAATTATCTTGTTTTAATGTTTGCAACCAATTTTGCCTGGCTTGTATTATCAATGTCACTCATTACCATATCTGAAATGCTTGCAATGCCATTCATGTCTACATTCATGATTAAACGGGCTGTTGAAGGTCGAAAAGGAGCTTATGCTTCACTTTATAGCATGACTTGGAGTACTGCCCAAATTATATCTCCAGTTATTGCTACACAAACTATAGCAAGAGACGGGCATCAATCTTTGTGGATGCTTTTTGCCCTCTTTGGAATCATCATTACTGCTGGGATGCACCTATTGCATGGTTACACCAAAAATTATGAGGAAGTTTTATAATTCTTTCATTAATACATGATATATTTCAATCATGCTCTGAATATCAGATTTATGAACCCGCTCGGTTGGGCTGTGAACATTCAACTCAGGCGCTCCTATAAAACACCAATCAATAGGATAAGGTGTTCGATGTATAATATTTCCGTCACTTCCTCCACTAGACTCTACCTCCAATTGAAAAGCAAGTTGATGCTGATTAAGCAATTGTATTATTCGATTCACATAGCTTCGTCTTGGAATATCTCTATCTCTTAATGAAATAACACAACCGCCTCCGGCAAGAACACCATCTGTAACCCAAGTAATATCAGATATCAAAGCTTGTTTTACATGATACTTTTCATACATAAATTTGGCTAAGAACTCTACACTTCCTCCTCCTGTTTCTTCCCAACAACTAAAAACAATCATCCCATCTTGCAGCTTTTCAGCAACCTTTAAAGCATTATACACACCCAAGCGATTATCCATGTAACAGCATTGCACATTATCGTCATCCTCTTCCCAATTTGGCTTAAAGGTAAGTAATGTGCCCGTCTCGATTTCACGCGTGAATTCATAGGTTAAATGATTGTCTTCATCAACATGTAAGGTACATTCGATTTCTCCTTTACTGTCACTACCCACCAAGGTAAAACCGGTCTCAAAAACAGGTCCGCCAATTCTAACTAATTGATTACCGTATCTTACCATAAAACCAATGGAATCAAGATGTGCGTATATTGCTGTTCTTGGTTTACCAAACACCATAACGATACAATCATGAAAGTCATCTCCGCAATAAAGCTTTGGCTGCACCTCCCAAAATTGCATGTTAAGATTAATGTAGTCTAATATAAAATTAGTCATTGGTGTTTCAGCGCCCGAAGGGGCCTGAATGGCACACATTTTTTTTAATAAACCATAGGAAGCCATAAAAGCTGGTCTAAACCAAAATATAAAAAATACTCAACCAGTAATGCAGTTTAGTGAATACCTAACACAAGGAATAGCTTGTCTATTTGACTATTCCACAAATTTTTTGTCGATTCTATACTGCTTTCATCCTCGCAAAAATCAGTAATAATCAAGGCGAGATCTCCTGTAATCTCATCCGTTTCAACACGAAACTCAAAAAATATGGCCTCAGGCATATCTAACCAACGGAAACGAATATGATGATCTTCTCGAATAGAAAGCACTTTTGCAGCTTGTTGGGTACCATCCCAATCAAATATCATGATATCACCCTTCTCGTTCACTTTATCGGCAAACCACTCAGACAATCCCGAGGTGGTGCTTAAATAACTGAACAATATATGCTTGGCCGAATGCACGGAGTACTCAATTTCAACACGTTTGTATTTAGCCCTAATTGCAAGGTTTCTTTGGGCAGCAGCTGCGTCTCCTGTTGATTTTTTCAAAATAGGCTTGGTTACCGGCTTCAGGGGTATATCGTTAAAAACATCATCCTTTGAAGCTTTTTTTATCTGCTTAACAGCAGATTTAACTGATTTATTTGCTGTACTTTTAACCTCAGCCTCTTTCTTCACATTGCCTGCAACCTTCTTAACCAACTGCTTTGGAACTTTCGAAACAGCTTTCATGTTGCTAACTTTCGCAACAGGGGCAGCTTTTTTCTTTACCTCAGTCTTCTTTACTAAAGTGGTTTTAGCATCTGCTTTGGGAGCTTGCTTCTTGGCAGAACTTATTTTCTTGGCAGGCTCCGTATGCTTCAAAACTTTTTTGTTAACAACTTTAACAATCTTTTTTGTTGAGTTTTTAGGCCCCACTGTTGCTTTGTTTTTGACAGGCTTTGCAGCAGTTTTATTAATTGCCTTTTTCTTGGCAGAAACCGCCTTTGCAGTAGGTTTTGCTTTCACAGATGTTGATGCTTTGTTTTTTGAACCTGAAGTTTTTTTGGCAGCAACTTTAGGTCTAGTTGCAGACTTTTTACCTACTGTCTTTTTATTGGATGATTTTGTAGCCATAATATTTTACTATTTTCGCCTAGAAATTATTTGGCAATGTAAGATAATTTTTTGAATCATAAAATTTTTTTTTGAAATGGCATTAATCCACAGTTTTGAAAAATCCGGCAACTTTTTATTTAAATACAGAGGACAATTTCCGGTAGTCCTGTTTTTACTGTGTATCCCTTATGTTTATGCAACTAACTACAATGAAATATCTATTTTCAACCAAAGATTATTATTACTCATCGGAGTTTTATTTTGCTTAATGGGATTTATAATTCGTGCTGTTACAATTGGTACCACGCCCAAGGGCACATCAGGAAGAAATACACAACACCAAGTTGCTGAACAGCTGAATACTTCTGGTATTTATTCAACGGTACGACATCCATTATATGTTGGCAATTATTTGATGTGGGCCGGAATAGTGATCTACACAATGAACTTCAGTTTTTTTATTATTTTTTCATTGGCTTATTGGCTATATTATGAAAGAATAATGTATGCTGAAGAAAGATTTCTAGAAAGGAAGTTTGGTGAATTATACATCAATTGGTCTCTAAATGTGCCCGCATTTATCCCAAATTTCAAAAACTATAAAACAGGTAATGTTGCGTTTTCCTTAAAAGCAGTGCTCAGAAGAGAGTACTCAGGAGTATTGGCTACAGTCATTGGCTTTGTATATATACAGTTCCTGAAAAATTACTTCGCTTTACAAAAGGTATTCATCTCAACCAATTTTATTACCGTATTGTTATTGAGTGCTGCTGCTGCACTTATTTTTAGATCTTTAAAACACTACACTACCATCCTCAACGAGGTAGAAAAAGACTGAAAAATTGAAAGTATAACCGGCAATGCACATCGTGCCATACTTAAAACAATAAAACAAAGTCCTAAGGATGTAATTAATAAGTGGTACGTGGTTCATATCGAAAGGAAATGTAGAATTTGGCCAACAACTAAGCTTCAGAGCATTGCTGGTTTTGTACTATTCCGAATTGTTTAGAAGATAAGCCTAATAACTCATCATCAGAGCCAAGAATGGATAATTGAGTTATACAATTGGTATGAGCAACACAAAAATTACATAAATGAAAAATCATTCAGCAAAGACTTTTAAAGATATTGGTTCAAGCATAAGCTAGTTAGAAGAGATTTTGTCCACATTAAAAACGCATTGCCAAACATATTCCAGTATATGTTTAAGATCGTGTTTCTAAATCAACAATTATCTTAGAGTCATTCTTTGGACACCTTAAAAGTCACTTATTGTTGCACAGAGGATCAACCAGAGAGCACCGAAAAAATTTCATCAACTGGTATCTATACTTAAAAAAAACAAGTGCAAGTTTTTAACCCGAATTAATGAATAGAAGTTACGAAGCTAACGCACTAGTGATTTTATTAGGGTAATCTCGCTTAGCAAGGGTTTTCAATCCATTGATTCAATTGATTGAATTACAGCTGTTTCAGTGATTCCGTATTTTCTAATGCGGAATTTGGGTTTAAGCCATATTTCACAAAAAAAGAATATGAAAAAAGGCCTTGTTTTTCAACAAAGCCTTCATTCTGCCTGGTAAAGCATATTCTATTCGGTTGCTCGCCAGCAGAGCCGATATCCGCTTCTAAGTTACGGATCTATAATACAATTATTATTACTTATTTCCACCAACTATTTTTTGCACCAACAATAATAAATAACCCTAAACGATAATATTACTATAAATTATTTCTTCGTTACTCACTTAGAGCGAATTAAGGAATGCAATGAAAAAAATCCAGTAAAAAAATTATTTTCAATTCTATAAATTAATATGCTTTAAAATATTGAAACAAGCAGATCAATCCAGAACCACATTAAAGTATTCACAAATTTAATACCCAAACTTACGATTACACTACTCATATAATAAATCACAAAAGGAATTAAATCAGAAATTTTATAACTGAAGCGGAAATTAAATAAAAAAATCGGATAAAAATATATTAAATGCGGCAAGAGGTTATACAGTCTTTATAAATAACATCATTTCCTCTTATTTATAATTTGTATGGCATCATTCAGGAACTTAACCTCCTCCTTGCCTGGTTCGGCCCCCTGAGGATATCCTAAAGAACCTAGAGTATTTAAATTTATGGTATTTGAACTCTCTAATTTTTCAGTGTAAAACAACCAAATTGTGGGATAACCCCTCACACCTAATGCTTGCTGTAATTCAGAATTCTGCTTGGTGAGTTCGGGAGAAAGAGTCTTTCCACGTGGAAAATCCAATTCCAAAAGAATAACATTAGCATTTGCCCAATCAATAAATGCCTGCTTTGCAAAAACATTGGCTTGCAAACGCTTGCACCAACCACACCAATCACTACCTGTAAAAAAAGCAAAAATTGGTTTTTTATTTTTCAAGGACAACTCATGAACCTCCTGAATACTAGTATACCAAGTCAACCCATTCTCAACCTTCATAGAAGGTTGACCACTTGAAACTAAAGTCAGAAAAAGTAAGAATGAAAATATTAATAAAGTACAACGATACATATTAGAAAATATTGATGCTCAAAAATAGATAATTAATTTCACAACTACACATCCTTGGACTGAAATTTTGCAATTGATAAAAAATAACGGATAGAAAAGTACAAAAAAAAACCAACCTTTTTAGGGGTTGGTTTTGAAAATTGGCAACGACATACTCTCCCACATTTAACTGTAGTACCATCTGCGCTGATGAGCTTAACTTCTCTGTTCGGAATGGGAAGAGGTGGACCTCATCGCTATAGTCACCTAAATTAATTAAGTAACAATGACAAATAAAGAAAGAAAATAAAAAATAACTATACTTAGAAAGCTTACGGGTAATTAGTATTACTCAGCTTTGACATTACTGTCTTTACACTTGTAACCTATCAACGTCATCATCTATAACGACCCTTAAAAGAAGTCTAATCTTGAGATGAGTTTCGCACTTAGATGCTTTCAGCGCTTATCTCATCCGAACATAGCTACTCTGCAATGCGCCTGGCGGTACAACAGATATACCAGAGGTTCGTCCGACTCGGTCCTCTCGTACTAGAGTCAGGTTCTCTCAAACTTCTAACGCCCACAACAGATAGGGACCGAACTGTCTCACG
>JALRAS010000143.1 GCA_023262495.1 Bacteroidia bacterium
AGTATGGTGCCCTATGTTGCCCGGACTTTCCTCCCTTTGCAAGCAAAAGGCGATAGAACGACCTGCGCTACAAAAGTAGGATTAAAATTGGAAATGATGGATTAATTCTTGTCAATCCTTGATTGCAAATAAACACGCACTGCATTTTCAATATCTGCTGCAAGGTTTAATTGTTGATGCTTTACAAATGCAATACCGCTTACCTTCTCGTAAAGCTCAATGTAGCGGTCAGAAATTTCAGCAACCCATTCAGTGTTCATCTCTGGTATTTGTTGTCCTTCTTTGCCTTGAAAATCATTGGCAATAAGCCATTCACGCACAAATTCCTTGGATAACTGTTTTTGTTTTTCATTTTTTTGTTGACGTTCCTCGTAGCCATCTTTAATAAAATATCTTGAGCTATCGGGCGTGTGTATTTCGTCTATAAGATAAATTTTTCCTTGATAATTTCCAAACTCGTATTTGGTATCAACCAGTATCAAACCCCTTGAATCGGCCATAGCAGTGCCCCTTTCAAATAGTTTTAATGCGCAATCTTCCAACTGTTTGTATTCATTTTCAGAAACTATTCCTTGCGCAATAATTTGTTCACGTGATATGTCTTCATCGTGTCCTGCCGATGCCTTTGTTGTAGGGGTAATGATAGGATGTGGGAGTTTATCATTTTCTTTCAAACCTTCGGGCAATTCAACTCCGCACAACATGCGTTTGCCGGCCTTGTACTCGCGTGCTGCATGACCAGCCAAATAACCTCTTACCACCATTTCAACCTTGTAAGGTTGACAGTGATGTCCTATACTTACCATAGGATGAGGCGTGGCAATGAGCCAATTTGGAAGAATATCTTCGGTGGCCTTCAAAAACATAGCTGCAATTTGATTCAACACTTGTCCTTTATAAGGAATTCCCTTAGGCAGCACCACATCAAATGCGGATATTCTGTCGGTTGCAATCATCACCAAAAGCTCATCATTAATGTTATATACATCGCGTACTTTGCCTTTGTAAAAAGATTTTTGTTTTGGGAAGTTAAAGTTAGTAGAAGTTAAAGCCTGCATATTAAATATTTATTTCGCCACTGTAAACCAAATGAGCCGGACCGGTTAAATAGATATCAGTGAATTGAGTGTGATTATTAGTTTTGAATGACACTTGAAGCGATCCACCAAGTGTTTCAACTGGTATGTTGTATTTTTTTTTTGTCTTACTAAGTAATGAAAATGCTATAGAAGCAGCGGTAATGCCCGTTCCGCATGAAAGTGTTTCATTTTCAACACCTCTTTCATAGGTTCTTACATAGAGTGCATTGTTATGCACGGCAACAAAGTTTACATTAATACCTTGCGCTCGATAACTTTTACTGTTTCTTATTTTCCTTCCCTCTTTGAATACATCAAGATTTTTTACTTCCTGATTAAAAACTACGTAGTGAGGTGAGCCCGTATTTAGTTCATAGGCATCTCCTTTAGAAGCAATTTGTTTCACATCATTCATTTTGAGCGTTACAAGTTTTGTCTTTATGTCTATGCTTCCCACATGCAAGCCATCGTATGCCATAAATTTTGTTTTGTTTTTGATGATGCCTAATTGCTTTGCGAATGCAATGGTACAGCGCCCGCCATTCCCGCAAAGGGAGCCGGGCTTGCCATCAGCATTAAAATAAAGCATTTCAAAATCAGCTTGCTTGTGTTTTAATATTACAATCAAGCCATCGGCACCAATACCAAATTGACGGTGACATAATTTATTGATTTGCTCTTCACTAGGTATCACAAACTTTTTCGATCTGCCATCAAGCATAATGAAGTCGTTACCGGTGCCTTGGTATTTATAAAATGTATATTTCAATTACGGATTAAGTTTATTAATGAGTGTCAAAATATTACTATCGCTTACTTTTTCGTAGTTGCTGAAATCGCTGCTTAATTCTATGTTGTAAACAATTTCGTTGTACTTCAAGTACATGTTACTTTTATAACTGTACAGTTTTAGTTCATCAATATCGTTAAAACCGTAAAAAATAATTTTGTTTTTTGACGCCTGATAACCCTTATAGTTGATAGGGCTTTTCCATAACTCAACCATTATTTTTTGTTGATTATTTTTCTTACTTTCATCTTTTGTGCCACTTATCACCGCCAATAAGGAATCATTTTTATTGGTTTTAGTGAGGTTATTGTTGTCGAGTAACTGAATCACAATTTCTTTTGCCATCAATAACTCTTCTTTTTTTATAGTAATTTGCTCTTCTAATTCAACAATTTGACTAGAGTCGGATTGCACAGTATCGCTTTCCGGATCCATGATGTCTCCAACAGCATTGTATGGTTCGCTGGATGATTCTTCGTATACTTCATCGCTGGTTTTCGGTGTTGCAGTTTTTTCAGCTACACTTGACGTATCTTTTTTCTGCTCACTTTTGGTATTGATAACTCCAATCACCTGTTTTACAATTTGAGGGATGAGGTTGACTGAGATTTTGTTTTCGTTAGTAATTACTGAATTATAGTAGACAAGAATTCCACCGCAAAGCGCCCCAAAGAACATTCCCAGGACAAAATAGCTTAATTTTGGCTTTTTTTCGAACATGAATTAAATTCGATGACAAATATATAATAACTTTACCCAATAGAGGTTTTCTTAAAAGTAAAAAAAATAGCAAAAAGTAATTTTGATTAAATTAGTTTAACTACATTTACTATCTTTAAAAATTACACGTATTATCTATTCTAAAAAGAGTACAAATTGATGGAACCGGATTACACCAAACTTAAAAAAAGACCTGCTCATCCATTCGAGACGCTTGCTGTAGCAATTGCATTTTCACCTAGACTCGAAGCCATTCTGATGGAAACCAAAAGAATGGTGAACATGTTTGGAAGTCAACTTGTAATTGTTCATGTTGGAAAAAAAGATACGCACCATGAAGATGTGCTCGACAAGTTGATCAATAAAATCAATTTCTCTAAAATCAAATACAGAGTAATATGGATGGAAGGTGAACCGGTTGATACGATACTTAAATTATGTAAGTTAAACATTGTTGACTTATTAATTTTAGGGGCACTTGAGAAAGAAAATTTGTACAAGTACTATGTGGGTTCTATTGCACGTACCATCAGTAGAAGAGCCAAATGCTCGGTATTGTTGCTCACCAATCCTTCTATTAATCCAAAGAAAATGAGGAAGATTGTTGTGAATGGTGTTGATAATCCTAAAACTATTCACACACTAAAAGCAACACAATATTTGGCTCGAAACGAAAAAATTACCGATTTTACTGTGGTGCAGGAAGTAAATACGCCTATGCTTAGTATGGCTATAGCCGAAAGCGGCACCGAACCAGAAGTTTCAAAAATTAAAAAAGAAATGCAGGAGGAGGACTTCAACAAATTAAATAGCATTATTAATTCAATAGATAGTCAAGGAGTACAAATTGATTTGAAGGTTGTGAAAGGAAAGCCCGGCTATGCAATCAGTCACTTTGCCCGTCAAAATCATTACGACCTTATTGTGTTCAATTCACCAGATACACATTTGGGTATTTTCGACCGAATTTTTACTCATGATATTGAATATGTATTGGCCGACATGCCCTGCAATTTGCTCATCATACATTCCCGAGTATAAGGTATGAGTGTTATTTCTCATCACGATTTAGTTGTGTTGCTCATTGGTATGGCCACCATGTTGATTTTATCTCGGGTGGCATCAGAAATGGCCCGTGGTGCGAAGCTTCCTGTGGTGATGGGTGAAATAGTAATTGGTATTGTATTGGGGCCAACCTTATTAGGTAACTTTGCACCTGAAATCAGTAACTATATTTTTCCGGCCGAAGGGCATGCAGCCCTTGCTTTAAATGCCATCACCAAAATAGCTGTTGTGATGATGCTTTTTGTGGCCGGTATGGAAGTGCAGTTACCGCTTGTCTTAAAGCAGGGTAAAGCGGCTGTATTTACCAGTGTGTTAAGCATGATTATACCTTTTTTTATTGGCTTTGTTACGGCTTGGTATTTTCCCGAATGGTTCAAGCAATTGCCCGAATACAGGTTGTTGTTTGCTTTGTTTTTTGGAACAGCTTTAGCCATTTCTGCCTTGCCGGTAATCGCCCGAATACTCATTGATATGGGGCTTTTTAAAACCAAAATTGGCATGATTATTATTGCCTCTGCTATGTTTAATGACTTAATAGGGTGGCTTATTTTCTCTTTCATATTGTCATCTATAAAATCTCCGGATGCGAGTGGCGACTATACTTACACAATTTTTTACATCATAGGTTTTGGGTTATTGATGCTTACTGTTGGACGTAAACTACTTGACAAAATTATGCCATGGATGCAGCAAAAACTTTCTTGGCCGGGAGGTGTGCTCAGTATTAGTTTGGGCATTTGCTTTTTGTCGGCAGCGTTTACCGAAAGTATTGGCATTCATGCTATACTAGGGGCTTTTATTGCCGGCATCGCCATTGGCGACTCTGTACATTTAAAGGAAAAGGCGCGCGAAATTATTTATCAATTTGTTACAAATATATTTGCTCCCTTATTCTTTGTATCGATAGGGCTTAGGGTTAACTTTGTAGAAAATTTTGATTTACGCTTGGTATTATTAGTGCTATTTGTTGCCTATATTGGTAAAGTGTCAGGGGCAGCAATTGGTGCGCGTATCGGAGGATTCACACGAAATGAGTCATTGGCCGTTGGATTTGGAATGAATGCCAGAGGTGCAATGGAAATTATTCTGGGCACACTTGCGCTGCAAGCCGGACTAATCAACGAAACAATTTTTGTAGCGCTTGTCATCATGGCTTTGATCACGAGCTTAACAAGTGGTCCTTTAATGAGATTATATTTAGATGATTCATATTTTAACACGAATAAACAGATTGAGAACAATTAGATTTATATTGATTATCCTCTGCGGATTACTTATTGTTGGAGGAGAGGCGTATGCGCAACAAAGTTCAAAAAACGCAAAAAAGAAATACAGCAAACGTAAAAAGGTAAAAAAGAAGGCACCTGCGCCTGCACTGCCGGTGTTTACATTAAGCGGTAAAATCATGATGGTAGAATCATATTGTGGGGGAGCAGCTCCTTCGCGCGAGTTGCTCAATGAAATTAAAAGACCAAAGCCATGCCTTGAAAAATATTTTTTCATAAAAAAAGGGGATGCCAATAGCGCAAAGAATCCGGTTATTGATGTGATTAAAGTTGATTCTACAGGAAGCTTCAGTATTAAATTAAAGCAGGGTGTTTACTGTATTATACAAGATTTTCAGACCAAGCCCCTGCAGCTAGAGAATTATAAATCAAGCACTTTGTACCAATATCAAGGTGACGACTGCATGCGTAAGTTTTGGGCCGACTGTTATCAAACAGTGGATTTAAAAAGTAATGTTAGCGACTTAAATATTACGGTGTATAAGAAGTGTTTTGGTGATGGCAATCCATGTATGCAATACACGGGGCCAATGCCTCCTTAAATAAATTAAATAAAATAATTTTGTCAATGCCAATTTAGTTTCTACATTTGCACACCTTTTTAAAAAGTAAGGGCAAGGTGAGGTGCCTGAGAGGCCGAAAGGAACAGTTTGCTAAACTGTCGTACGGGTAACTGTACCGCGGGTTCGAATCCCTCTCTCTCCGCCAAAAATATGAATGATAATCTTAGTATAAATGAAATAATTACAAAATCATTCTCTTACACGTTCAGCGATATAAAAAAAAAATTTAGTGAAAGTTTTTTTACAGTATTACTACTTACAATAATTTTTAATGGACTGTATTTTTTAGTATTAAAAAATATTGCAACAAAATTTACGTTTCTTATTTTTTTTTCATTAATGGGCCTTGTTATAAGTACTATTGCTTATAAAACACATAGGGAAATCTTGGTAAATCAAACTATATATAATCCATTATTAAAAATATTTGATTATACGAATTTAAGATATTTTTTTTATAGTGCTTTAATTTTTACTTTTGCACTAAGTCCTGTTTTTCTGAAATATTACTTAGACGTAAATAATATTAGTCAATTTTTTGGTATTGATA
>JALRAS010000144.1 GCA_023262495.1 Bacteroidia bacterium
ATGAAACCTAGGCAGGCAAATAATGAGATAAACAAAATATTTTTCATGTTTAAAATTTTGATTGATTGCAAAGTTAGAGATGTTGAAGCGCCACACTTGTTAAATTTTGTTTCTATTTGCGTATTGTTTTTTCTTGGCCAAAAATATACTGCTGTTTAATTCATATCCCAGCAGCACAACAAATACATTAAAGTTAATAAACAACATCACCACTATAATGGTGCCAATAGAGCCGTAAAGTTTATTATAGCTGCCAAAGTTATTTACATAAAAAGCAAACCCCCATGAAACAAGAATGATGAACACTGTGGCGAGTGAACTGCCCGCAGATATGAACCTGTATTTGACATTACCACTTGGCCCAAAATAATAAAGGAAAGAAATGGCCGTAAACAACAGGCCCAACAAAATAAACCACTTCCCAATGAGCAGCAGCCAAAGTGTGATGTCATCAGTGATGATGCCCTCTTGTTGTAGGTAACCAAAAAACCAACCACTGAAAACAATTAATGCTGTTGAAATAGTTAGTAAAAGAGTGATGATTCCTACCAACATGATTGAAATAAGTCGGATTTTAATTGCAGAGCGTTTTTCAATAATATGCACACTCTCATTGAATCCTCGCATCATGGCATATACACCATCGGTAGCTAAATACAGCGCAAATATAAAACCAAAAGAAAGTAACCCCTTTTGCTTGTTGTGCAATAAATCGAGGAATGTTTCTTGAGTGGCTTCATAAGCATGTACAGGCATTAAGTCCTGTAACATTTCTAATAGCAAATCTTGAAAGTTGTTAATTGGAATGTAGGGGATGAGTGTAATTAAAAAAATAAGACCGGGAAAAATGGCAAGGAAAAAACGAAATGATAAAGAGGCGGCTTTATTGCCAAGCGCTGAGTTTTGTATGCCACTGATGAAAAAAGTGATGACATCAAATAGAGGCACCCCTTCAAAGCCTGGTAAAATGATTTTTTTACTGGCATTGATGCAAATCAAAACGGGTGTGCTGTTTTTTAATCGATCAATCCATTCAGCAAAAAACTGCTTCATTTTAATATGCTTTTAAACTCAAATCAAGACTCTTGTATGAGTGTGTTAAAGCTCCCGTTGATATAAAATCAACACCTGTTTCAGCATAAGCCGCAATACTCGATTCGTCTATTCCTCCTGATGCTTCGGTTTCACAAACACCGGCAATCAGTTGAATGGCTTCTTTTAACTGTGCAGGTGTGTAGTTGTCGAGCATGATTCTATTTACACTAAATCCACTTTCGAGCACTTGTTTTAATTCATCTAAATTACGTGTTTCAATCTCTACTTGCAATGAAAGCTGTTTGTTAGCAATGTAGTCAAATGTTTTTTTGAGGGCATTATGAATGCCTCCTGCATAGTCGATATGATTGTCCTTGATCATGATCATATCGTATAATCCAAAACGATGATTGTGTCCTCCGCCATGAACAACAGCCAGTTTCTCGAAATAGCGGAAGTTTGGAGTTGTTTTGCGAGTATCCAAAAGTTTGCAATTGGTGTGCGCAATCAAAGAACAATATCTGGCAGTGATGGAAGCAATACCCGACATGCGCTGCATCATATTAAGTACCAAACGTTCAGCTTTCAAAATAGATTGTGCACTACCTTCAACAGTGAGCACAATGTCGCCTTTTGTAATAGGGGCGCCTGAAGCAATCATTTGGTTAACTTTTAGATTGCTATCAACAATATTAAAAATCAAAAGTGCTATTTCAACTCCTGAGAGTATACCGGTTTCTTTAACGAGGAGCTTCGCCTGAGATTTGGTTTGAGGATCGATACAAGCCAATGAGGTATGATCCCCCTCGCCAATATCTTCTGATAACGCCTGCTTAATCAGAGCTTCAATATTAATTTGCATAGATTAATGATAGCGATTATTTGTCTTTGTCAATTCTTAGTGCTTTAATCAAATAACTGCCATTGTTATTTTTTAAATAATAATAAGTGCGGAAGCTGCCCGATGTTGTTTCGAGTGTTCCAATACTATATTTCGATCCATCTTGAGAAACCCCATCATGCTTTACCACGTAATTACGAGGTGCATTTTTTGAGAAAAAATCTTTCAGTAAAAGCTCAGCTTGCGTTTTGCTGTACAATCCATCAGCACCGGGAATGTTGAGTTCTACGGAGGTATTGAAATAGCCGGCTATATTTTTATAGTTGCCACTTTTCATAGATGCATTGATATCTGTGTGTATGTCAGCTATTAAAAAAGTTAACATGCCAAACATCGCTACGAGGGTTAAAATCAGCTTTTTCATTTTTAGGTCGATTATTCCAAGGCTTTAACAAAAACTAAGCCAAGATATAACATTTTTAGTTTGCAAACCAAAAACATAAAACGAGCGGGCTCGATATGACCCTTTAAAAACATAGTTAAATCGATTCCAAAATCCTTATTTAAAAACATTATCGTTGATGTTTATTTCGAGTTTTTCAAATTTTACGATTGGTTTAGGGGTTTATCACTATTTTTGACCATTCACCAATAGCACTCTGCGCCATGAAAATTACGCTTATTCAAGTTGGAAAAACTATTCAGCCCTATTTGCAAGAGGGAATAAATGAATATGCCAACAGGTTGAAGCATTATTGCAGCTATGAAATGATTACCCTTTCTCCGGCAAAATCCCAAAGCTCAACAACGGTTGTTGAACAAGTTAAAAAGAACGATAGCCAGTTGATTTTATCAAAAATAAAGCCCACTGATTTTGTTATTTTGTTGGATGAATCAGGAACACAATACAACTCAATTTCATTGGCTGAATATATCAATCAGCACCAGCTTAAATCAACTAAAAATATAGTATTTGTCATTGGTGGTGCATTCGGGTTTTCGCAAGAGCTCTACCAAAGAAGCAATCATAAAATTTCGCTCTCAAAACTTACATTTTCTCACCAAATGGTAAGACTGTTTTTTGTTGAACAACTTTATCGGGCGTTTACCATTATTAAAGGAGAGTCATACCATCATCAATAAATTAAAGCTATACAACTGAATGCCTGTTTGATGAAATTTTATCATAGATGAGTTTGTAGGTACTGATGCCATCCTTCAGCGAAGCGTACTTTTGTGCATAGGTGGCAATTTGTTCCTTTTTTGCAGGTAACATGTCAAGCATCTTGTCAATACCTTCTTGATATGATTCGCGATTGAAAGATTTTATCACAACGCCTGCAGCTCCTTCCAAAACAATTGACTCCACATCACCCACATTGGCATTGCATAAAACCGGAACCCCCATACCTAAAATTTCAGCCAGTTTGGTTGGTGAAGATGCCATTTTTGAATAGGCCGGCTTGATAAAGAACATCGAGAAATTACTCAATGCTATGAGATAAGGAACTTCCTCTCGCTCTGCCTTTCTTACAATGATTTGTGAGGCATTTAAATTTTTTTCTTCGGCAGCTTGCCTGGCAATTTGTTGATCATCGGCAGTAATGATTAGAAACTTCAGATGAGGAATTTTTTCTGTTGCACATTTAATCAAATCAATCATTTCGGGAAGCATATACCAAGTGCCCAATGAGCCTATGTAGCTGATCACAAAATCTTGAGCTGTGAGGCCAACCTTTTGTCTCCAATTTTGAAGCACCAAATCATTAATCTTATCTAAGGAAAAATGATTGAAATCAGCACAGCATGGAATGACCGCTATCTCTATAGCTTTTTTTACAGGAAGTTGCCATGCAATAATTTCTTCTTTTGCTCGATGAGTAAGACTTATTATATGAGCGCTTTCCACTACAAATGCCTTCTCCTTTTGCTTAAAGAATTGATAAATGAGTTTGAAAACAGGATTTTTTAAATTCCAAATTTTACCGTCAACCCGCTCATCGGCCCAAAATCCTCGCATATCAAAAATAAAAGGAATACCTTTGTTATGTTTCATTTCAAGGCCAATCAAAGCAGTAATATAACTTCTGCAATGCAACAATGAAATTTGGTGATGTTTTATGATTTTATTCACTGTTTTACTCATTGCACGAATATCAAATAAGGTTGATATTACGGGGGGGTTGCTATGGTAGGGCAATGCATGCCAATGTATGGCCTTGTCTTTAATGATGCGCTCAATGTGCTGCTTTCTGTGATTGAAGCGCTCTTTTTTTTCGCAACTAACCAAAAATATTTCATATCCTCGTTCGGATAGTCCTATTAAATATGGTAAAACTTGCGACTGACCTAAAGGATCGGTCATGCCGTCATAAGAGAGGTAAATTACTTTGGTAAGATTCATTGCCGCAATTTTAAGCTATTTGTTTTACCTTTGAAAAAAAAATCAGGTAATTATCACATGCTATTAAGTTTAAGCGATTTTCTAATTCTGCCTTTTTACCTGTTAATCATTTATCAGATTGCAAAACGGTTTCAGCAAAATCGAATCAGAGAAAATCCTGTTTATGAATATTATATCAGCGGTTTGTTTGCGAAAATTGGTGGTGGCATTTTTTTGGTGTTGATTTATACACTCTATTACAAGGGCGGGGATACCACTGCCTACTTTGAAAGCGCTTTAATACTTGACAAATTGCGTCAAATAAATTTCTCCGGTTACCTTGAAATTATGTCAAATAACCTTAACAGAGAAACTTATTCCTATTTCAACTCATCAACCGCATGGCCGCAATACTTTTTCGACAAGCAATCCTTTACCGTGGTTCGCGCAGCCAATATTATTAACTTTGTTGGACTTGATAGTTACATGCTTACCACTGTAGTTTTAGCTGCCCTCACATATAACGGAATTTGGCGATTATTTTTATTGTTTACAGAGTTGTACCCACAGTATACAAAACAGTTAACATACAGTATTTTGTATGTGCCTTCTGTACTATTTTGGGGATCGGGAATATTAAAAGATACACTCACGCTGATGGGGGCCTGTTGGTTTACCTTCAGTTTTTACATGGTATTTATCAAAAGAGACAAAATCGGCATCAATGCAATGCTTATGGTTTTAAGTGCCCTACTTATTCTTCAGATGAAACCTTATATCTTTATTGCCTTGGTGCCCGGGTCATTAATTTGGTATTCATTTGATCAAATTACAGCTATTTCTAATCCAATTATTAAATTTTTGGTTGCTCCAATCATTATCGTAACGGTTTTAGGTATTGGTTCATTAGGTCTTTCTTCGCTTTCCGGAAGCTTGGGACAATATTCATCCATAGATAAAATTGTGGACAAAGCGGTGATCACACAGAAAGATATGAAAATGGAATATAACAAAGGAAACTCCTTTGATATAGGTGAATTTGATGGTTCTTTTGGAAGTTTGGCAAGGAAATTTCCTGTGGCCACCTTTGCGGGTTTATTTTTTCCTCAGCTTTGGCAAGTTAGAAATCCTGTGATGCTACTTGCGGCTATCGAAAATACGGTGCTTGTATTGGTTACATTATTTCTATTGCTGAGGGTAGGACTAGGTAGGGTCTACACATTAATCAAGGATCAACCATTGCTTGTTTCGAGTGTGGTGTTTTCCATATTTTTTGCTTTTGGGGTGGGCCTGTCAACAAGTAATTTCGGAGCGCTCGTTCGTTATAAAATACCTGCGGTGCCATTTTATGCGAGTGCCATATTAATCATATATCAGCTTAATAAATCAGGAGAGTTAAAAGAAAAGGGTAAACAATAATGGTTTATCAACGGCCGAAATATCACCACCTATGGTGAAAACCGCTATCATATTATTTTAATCTCCTGAAAAAAATGCTGTAATTTGTGGCCCCGAAACTATTCGGCAACAACAAGATGAATTTACTCTCTATTGAAAATTTAAGCAAATCCTATGGTGAAAAACAATTGTTCCGGAATCTCACCTTTGGCATCAATCAAGGAGAAAAAGTAGCGCTTGTTGCAAGAAATGGTTCAGGGAAATCTACCTTGCTTCGTATCATTACGGGCACCGATACATCGGATGATGGAAATGTAATATTTCGTAGAGATTTAAGGGTTTCTTTTTTAGATCAAAATCCTTCCTTTAATGAGGAACTTAGTATTATCGATAC
>JALRAS010000145.1 GCA_023262495.1 Bacteroidia bacterium
TGGCTTTGTGCATTTAATGCCATAGTCAAGCGTTTTATCGGTTTCAATCCATTGATCAAAAAACCAATTCAAATCAACTTTGGTGTATTGTATGATACTATTTCTAAAATCTTCAACGTATGGGTGACACATTTTCCATTGATTGAAATAGTGCTTCATAGACATTAAAAATAAACTGTCTCCCAACACATATTGTAGGTTATAAAGCATACTTGCAGTTTTGTAATATACATTTCTGTAACCACCTCCGTGTCCTAAAGCGCCACTAAAATCATCGCTATGCACATTTAATGGTGTTGCTGTTCCTCTGATGGCGTCATTGATGTATGGATTTAAAACGCGCTGATCTACCACCAATTCATCACGCAAAAATTTGTCGATATATTTCGATTTTGGAGTAGCAACGATGCTGGTATCTCCATCGATGCTTACGGTAGCCCAAGCAGTAAGAAATTGCGTAAATCCTTCGTCCAACATGGCACGGTAGGTTTCATTGTTGCCCACCATTCCAAAAAACCAGTTATGCCCTACCTCGTGCGCAAACAAACTTCTATACCCCGGATCTTCTCCACCATCAAGGGTAAGCATGGGATATTCCATACCATCACGCGCATCGGCCACCACCATTTTTGGATAGGCATACATGCCAAAATCACGCGAGTAGGTTTTGATTACCTTGCCTGTATATTGGGCAGCATTAAGCCAACGCGAAGCATGCGGTTCTTGAACCAGGGCAACTACTTTTATTTTATTCCAAACATACTCATCAATACGGTATGTTGGATCGGCTGTAAAGGCAAAATCATGCACGTTTTCCGCATGGTACTTCCATGTTTTTCTTTTAGATTTATCGTAAGGAATAACTACAGAGGGGGCAGAGTTCCATGGCTTTGTTTTGAAATTAACAATATCAAGTTTTTCTCTTAGTGACTCGGGCATTACCTCTTCTTCATTGATTAAATTGCCGGTGGCTTCCACAACAAAATTGTCTGAAAAAGTGAGCGCTACATCAAAGGCGCCAAAATCTCCGTAAAATTCTTTACCCAAATGTTGTTGGGTATCCCAACCAAATTTTGAGTCATATACAGAAATACGCGGATACCAATGCACACCATCATAGTGTTTATAGCCAAAGCTGTTAAATGCTTTCATTCTTCTTCTTGTGCTACCGTAATCAAAATAGGTTTTGAAATCAATATCAAAACTTACCGACTCTCCTGATTTCAATGGCTTGGCCAAATATACTTTTACTATGGTGTTATCATATTCTGTTTTAAGCGCTACCCCATTGCTGCTCAGTTTCAATATCTCGGTGCCCTTTTTATCCTTTTCATATTTTCCGTATTTGGCCTTCACCCCGTTTTCTTCTTGCAACTTATCTAAATAGGATCCGGGCTGAAAAGCATTTTGATACAAATGAAAAAATACATAGGTAAGCTCATCAGGACTATTATTCCAATAGGTTAAATTTTCTTGTCCTTCAATGATATCTGTAGTTTCATCAATATTTGCTTGGATTTGATAATACACATCTTGCTGCCAATAGCCGGGGTAGGGAGGCCTGTTTTTCCAATAATACGGATTGTCGGAATTGCGGTAGGTATTAGGTTTGTTTAAAGGATCGTAAGCTTGTCCAAAACTCAGGTTAATAAGGGCAATAGTGTATAAAAGTGTAAAAAATGTGCGCACAAAAATATAGTGTTAAAATTGATGTGCTAATGTAACTAAAGTATTGAATTATTGAGGTTGCTGTTAAAAAGTAATTAAAATAATTGATTGGGCGCATCCTTCCACTTTTTATAAACGAAATGCTAATTTTTAAATGAAAAATAAAAAATGGAAGGTCAGGCCATCCGCTGTATCTTTTTTTAGCAAACACGAAAGGCAACGCAAAAAAAAGGATGCCGCTCCTGTCCTTTGCGCAAAAAATTCATTGTCCATCAGGAGAATCTTTTTCAGTTGAGGCATCAAATTAAAAAATAGAGCTTCGTAAAATAAAAGCTGGTCTCATTAAGGCCTTGAGCCCTAATCATCCAATTAAACTACATCAATCAAAAATCGTCAATCGTAAATCAACTCCCGATTGCTCAGGACGTAAATCGTAAATCAAAACTTAGTCACCAACTTCACATTCAATTGCCTGTTGGTTAAATAATTTGGAATGATATATTCTCTGTCGGTAATGTCTTTTATCCACAAATAAGAAATGGTATTGTTAATGGCCAACAAGTTCGCCATTGCAAGTTCGTTTTTAAGCAGAGTCTAACTTTTTTATGTATTTTTGTTATAATAATTAAATTTAAAAATTATGAAAAAGATACTTGTTTTTTCGGTTTTAGTAGTTATTATGCATACCAACATCAAAGCACAATGGATACAAACCAATGGGCCTTCGAGTGGATATTTATCTGACTTGACTAGTGATGGTACAAATATTTACATTGCTGGTTCATCGCAAAATAACAGTAATCTTGGCCCTGGTGTTTTTCATTTGAATAATAACGGAACTAATTGGACTCAAATAAACAATGGGTTAACAAACACTAGCATTAAAAAAATTATTACCAATGGGAATTACGTGTTTGCAGCCAGCAATTCTGGGTTATATAGAAAAAGTTCTACAGCTAATAATTGGACTCAAATTAATAACGGGTCAAGTAGTCTCATAGTTAATTGTTTTCTGGTAAATAACAATACTATTTATGTTGGAACCTATTATGGTGTGTTTTATTCAAATGACAATGGTGATAATTGGACATCATTGAGCAATGGATTGCCAAATCAAGGTAGTGTTAATTGTATGATAAAATGTGGAAATAATATTTATGCTGGAACAAGTGCAGGTGTTTACGAACATACTTTAACAAGCAGTAGTACATGGTCAATTATTGGCTTATCTACATTAAATGTTCATTCATTTGTATGCGATGGTAATACCTTATATGCTGGTACTTATGGAGGAGGTGTTTTACGTTATAATAACTCTATTTATAATTGGACATCGTTAATAAGTGGTTTATATAATTTAAATGTAATGTCTATGGCACATTCTGGCTCCACATTTTATGCTGGAACCCAAAATGGATTATATATTTCTTCAAATAATGGACTGAATTGGACGCTTTCATCTAACGGAATTCCACCAAATTGTTATGCTAGAGGCCTTTTGTGTTTAGGAACAGAAACATATGCAGCCACTGCTAATGAAGGACTAATACATTCTATTGACAATGGCGTTTCATGGACAGAAGTAAGTAATGGTATAATTATTTCCAATGTATCAGAATTATTTGTGAATGGTTCAACGATATTTGCTTCAACTTGGAGTAAAAAAATTTATGTTTCAGATGACAATGGATTTACATGGACAAATTCAAGTTCAGGATTAAATCCAAATGCAATGGTCAATGATATTGAATTGGTTAATTCTACATTATTTGCAACTACAAATTATGGCTTATACTATTCCTCAAATAATGGTGCATCTTGGAATTTAAGTACAAATTCAGTATTACCTACTTATCTTGGAAAAATGTTAAAAGACGGTTCAAATATTTATATAGGTGCAGGCCAAGGATTATTATTATCAACGGACGATGGGGTAACCTGGAGCAACATTATGAATGGGAATACGCTTGGTGTAAGTTTAATAGCCAAGAATAGTTCAGGCATTTTTGCAGTTAATTTATTAGGAATATTATTTAAAGCTAACAATTCTAATACTTGGATTAATCTTGGAGGTGCTTCACAGGCAATTACAGAATTAGTTGCTAATGACTCTTATATTTGCTATTCAACTCTCTGCGATGGCAGCTTTATTTCTTATGATAATGGTGCAACTTGGAATAATTTGTCAATATTCGCATATGGCTATGATTGGAATCCAGTTTGCTTTTTAATTGATGGGAATTATTTGTATGCTTCAACTCAAGGTGCTGGTATATACGTGTCAAGTGACAATGGTATTACATGGAATAATACCGGTCAGGGAATATATCTACCAGTTACTTCAATTACAAAAGGCCCTAATGGATTGTTGGCAGGTGTTTTAAATAATGGAGTATACACAAATGCCATTATAACACAAGCAAATAAGCCTTTAAATTCACCGGATTTATTTAATGTTTCGCCAAATCCAACTGATGGAAAAATAATAATTAATGTAAATTACAATTCGTTATATCACCTAAAAATTTTTAATGCATTTGGAGAACAAATAATAAGTTCTAAAATGAGTTTTTCTCAATCCAACATAGACCTCAGTTATTTACCTGCCGGAATTTATTATTTAGAAGTAACAACTAAAAATAATGAAATTCAAAGAGAAAAGTTAGTGTTAAATTAAAAATTCTCCTTTGGTCGGTGTTCCGTCACCGACCAACCAGGGTGCCTAAAACTTAGTCACCAACCGCACATTTACTTGCCTATTGGTAAGATAATTCGGGATGGCATATTGCCTATCGGTAATGTCTTTAATCCATAAGTAAGAAATGGTATTGTTGATGGCCAACAAATTGAACACTTCAATACTCAGCCACATTGATTTAAAATAATGCAAAAGATTTTTTTGTGGCAGTTTTTGATCTTCCGAAATCAGCTGCCATGAAAATCCAATATCAACTCTGCGATATGGAGGCATCTTCAACGTGTCTTTGTACCTTTCATAACTTGGCGGTCCAAAAGGGAATCCTGTGCCGTACAATAAATTTAAATGCATTTTTAGCTTTGGTATTTTAGGAACATAGTCTTGAAAAAACATGCCCACATTCACACGCTGATCAGCAGGTCTTCTGATGAAACCGGGTCTAAATAAGATACTATCTGTTGCTATGGCATTGGCAGTTATTCCCGGTCTAATCAGTTCATTGTCTGAGTTGTAATAAGCGTAATAAAAATCATTATTAATGTCTTCGGCTGTTTTCATCACCGACAATGAAAACCAAGATTCAATACCATTTATAAATTCTCCGTTCAATTTCATATCCACGCCTGTAGCATATCCTTTTGCAAGGTTTTCTGCATAATATCTGATTCTCACATTGTCAATCTCATAGGGTACAAGGTTGTTCAACTGTTTATAATAAACTTCGGTAAGCAGTTTGAAAGGCCTGTTCCAAATTTTAAAGTTATAATCGCTGCCTAGCACAAAATGAATTGACTGCTGTGCTTTTAAATTGCGATTGATTTCACCTTTGAAATTTCTCAACTCGCGATAAAATGCGGGCTGAGCATAAATTCCGGATGAAAATCTAAATAAGAAATCTCGCTTCCAGTTGGGCTTCACTGAGAAGGTACCGCGGGGGCTGATGAGCAATTGCTTGTTAAGTGTCCAATAATTTGTTCGTGCTCCAAGTGTTAATCGGTATTCACTTGTATCTTTTCCCTGCCAACTCCAATGATTTTGGTAATAACCCATTAGTCGGTTACTTTCTAAATCAATTTTTTGCTTAATGACTTCTTTCAACTCCAACAATTCTAAATTGCTTTGAGGCAGCGAGTATCCTGCACTATCAATGTTTTGCCACTCACTAAGTTTATCAGTAATAATTTCGTGCTGAAATTTTGCACCCCAGGTAGCATTCTTATAAAAACCTTTATGTTCGGCATTGATAACTGTTGAGGTTAAATAATTTCTCGCATGATTGAGAAAGGTACCCACACCTCTGTTGAACTTTACATCACCAAAGTTGGGCTTACTCAAATCTGTTTCTAGCTGATCAATATAATATTGCCCTTGTACATCATAGGTTTCAAATTCATAACTTCTAAAGGCAGAGGTAATGAACTTTAATTTTAAATCGCGATTGGGTTTATAAATACCTGTAAGCGCACCTAAATAAGTTTCAAAATCGTTGACTTCCTGACCATCAAAGTAAACATTAAGTTGCAATGCTTCATTTACGGTTCCAAACTTGGTTTGTCTGCTTTGAGGAACCATGTTGTATCTGTTGCGGCTGTAATTTCCGAGGGCTTGTAAAGAGAATTCGGGTGTGAAGTCATAGTTCAGCAACAACTGTCCGTCAGCAAAAAAAGGT
>JALRAS010000146.1 GCA_023262495.1 Bacteroidia bacterium
CATTACATTACCATTTCTGTCTTTAAATAGCTCTGTACCGGCCGGAACATTTACAAATACGGGTTGTCCGCTGGCATCAAGTTTTGGAGAGCCATCACTATTCCAAAGCTGAATACTGCCTTCTTGCTGCTGCACGCCTGCCCATTCAACTACATAAAACTGTCCAACAGGATGTCCCTCAATAACACGTCCCTCACCACCGCGATTTCCTAAATCCTTATCATCAAATGCATCGGGTTTTAAACCATCTACATCAAGCACTTTGTTGCGGTTGAATGCTATATTGAAATCGGTGTACCAAGTAAACTTACCTTCCACATTTTTTGTATTAAGGGTAATTTCAAACCCTTTGTTCTCCAATCTTCCTCTGTTTTGAAGAATCAAAGCATAACCTGAACTTGTTGGAACGCTGATGTTGAGCAATAGGTCGTTAGAGGTTTTATAATAGTAGTTGAACCCCGCTGCAAATCTATTTTTTAGGAAGGCAATGTCTAAGTTCACATCCACTTGATTCGACTTTTCCCAACTTAAATTGTTGTTCGAAAGTGTATTTGGAACAATAGCGCTGTTGCCATTGTATCCGGTTGAACTTGAGTAAAAACCGAGTGCAGCAAAGTCGCCTATGTTGGCATTTCCTGTTTGCCCATAACTCGCTCTCAATTTTAAGAAACTAATGGCTTTTATCTTTTTGATGAATGCTTCCTCGCTTAAAATCCAACCGGCTGAAACTCCGGGAAATGCACCCCATTTGTTGTTTGCACCAAATCGAGATGAACCATCGTAACGCATGCTAGCACTAAACAGGTACTTGTCTTTTAATTTATAATTGACCCTACTGAAAAAGGATGCAAAACTCCATCCTGTGGTGTATGAGTATCCTCTTTTAATGGCAGCATCTCCGGGCTCAGTAAAATAATCGTTAGGAAATTTTTCGCCATAAAGTCCCACACCATTTCTGTTTGATCTTTGTACCTCATTTCCTAGTAAAAAGGTAATGTCATGCTTTTCCTTAATTTTCAATGTGTAGTTAAAATAATTGGTGTTGGTCCAATTGAGCACCGTGGTTCTTCTATCCCATGCATTCGATACCTCTGCGGTATCGAGAGATTGCACGTTTCTGAAATTAAATTCCTCTTCATTTTGGTTTAAGAAATCGGTTCCGAAACTACTTCTAAAATTAAGCCCTTTAATGATTCTCCATTCCGCATGCACTTCAGATATAGCCCTGAAAACGCGGGCTGCAAATCTTCTGTTTTGTAATTGCCATAGTGGGTTTCCTCTGGGGTCGTTGAAACTGCCATCACTGTTGTAAATAGGAATGTAAGGTAATTTCAATTGTGCCAACCCAAAGCCTCCGTCACTTCCGGTGGGTACACGATTGTTGATGCTGTAACTCAAATTGGAATTGATGCCAATACTTAAATTTTCATAAGCCTTGTTTTCAATCGCAATCTTACCATTGGTCCTTTCAAAACTATTGCCAACTAAGAAGCCATCTTCTTTACGATAGGTACCCCCAATATAAAAGGTTGTTTTTTCATTTCCTCCACTTGCCGAAAGATTAGCTTGTTGCAATCTGCCTGTTCTTAGTGTGGCATTAATCCAGTCGCTACCGCCTGTTGCAGCAACAAAAGAATCTGCTTGTGCCCGGGTAAAAGGTTTGTTATTCCACCAACCAATTTGCGCCTTTTTTGATTCGGCTGAGTCGTTAAGTTCTATGCTTGCTTTATCGCGTAAACTGAGTAATTCTGTTGCTGTGGTATAACGCAGCACATTGGTAGGAGAGAGCACACCATAAGCATATCCTGCATCAAATTTGGTTTTACCCGCTTTTCCTTTTTTGGTGGTAATCAATACCACTCCATTAGCCCCTCTTGACCCATAAATGGCTGCTGCCGCAGCGTCTTTCAAAATTTCCATCGATTCGATATCGGCAGGGTTGATATCGGCAAGCGCATTAGTGCGACTTCCCAGGTTCCCTGGACTAAAATCTCCGGTGGTAATTGGAATACCATCAATTACGTACAAAGGTTGACTACCTGCGCTAATTGAGTTTGAGCCCCTGATGTTTATTTTAACGGGAGAGCCCGCCATGCCGCTTGCTGCTGTTACTTGCACACCTGCTGCTCTGCCTTGCATAGCTTGCTCAAAACTGGGCTGTACTGTGTTGTTGATGTCTTTTGCCTTGATGGTGCTGATTGATCCTGTAACGTCCCTTTTTTGTTCAAGGCCGTACCCCACCACCACTACTTGATCGAGCTGCAGGGCATCATCTAACAACTCAATATCCAGTATTTTATCGCTGCCGGAGGTAAGGTCAACGTTTTTCTTTTGTTTGGTGTATCCAAGTGCCGAAATGATTACTACATAATTTTTAGACTCCAAACCAGTGATACGGTAATTTCCGTCAAGATCCGTTGCTACGCCTTTTGAGGTGCCTTCTATGCTAATGGCAGCCCCAATTAAAGGCTCTTTTTTACTGTCTGTTACCTTTCCGCTGATTGATTGTGCCAACAAATGCATGGAGCCCAAGCAAACAAGGAGCATGGAGGCCAAAACTTTTTTTTGTAAGTGTTGATGCATATTTTTTTGAGTTTGATAATTTGGCGCTAAGATAAAATTAAAGTGTTAAAATTACACAAAGAAAAATTTCAGCATTTATCACAGTAAATTTTTTGATTTGCAAATTGATAGTATATTTGCGCCCTCAAAAAAAAGAGTTCTTTCATTGAGATGTTAATTTGGCGGGGTAGCTCAGATGGTTAGAGCGCAGGATTCATAACCCTGAGGTCACGGGTTCGACTCCCGTCTCCGCTACGAGAAATAGAAAAAGGCTGTTGGTATGTTACCAGCAGCCTTTTTTTATAATCAAACGCGCTATTTAGTCCTGATTTCTCTTCTTCACCATCGTTAAAATAGTCGCAATTGCTACAGTTTCTCCAGTTTCGTCATATACATCCACCAACCACTTGACAATTCCCTTGGCAATATCTTCCGCATTTTTCTTTTCTTGGTCTATTTTTTCTTTACATGTAAAGCGCACCCCAATTGTGGCACCCGGGTATACCGGTTTTACAAATCTGCATTCATCGAGACCATAGTTTAACAATACCGGACCTTTTTTGGCGTCAACAAATAAACCTGCGGCTTTGCTCAAAATATAATATCCATGCGCTACTCGTCCGGTAAAAATTGTTCCATCTAAAGAGGTAGCATCCATATGAGCATAAAAGTTATCACCGCTTACATTGGCAAAGTTTACAATATCTGCCTCATGCACGGTATGCTTTGCCGTAATTAATGTTTCACCAACTTCTAAATCTTCGAAATAACGTTTAAATGGATGAATATCTTTCTCAATGTACTTTCCACCGTATTGATATTGCCCCATAATATTGGTAAGCGTGGTAGGAGAGCCCTGAATGGCTGTGCGTTGCAAATAATGGAATACACCTCTTTTACCACCCATTTCCTCACCACCACCGGCACGACCCGGGCCTCCATGCACCAACATGGGCATGGGTGAGCCATGTCCGGTACTTTCTTTGGCGCAATCAGCATTCAACACTAAAATTCTTCCATGCATACAAGCCGCTCCAATTACAAAGTCACGGGCAATTTTATCGTTGGCGGTTACAATAGAGCACACTAAAGAACCTTTGCCCATTTTGGCCAATTCAACAGCTTCTTCAATATTGTTGTAGGGCATTATGGTGCTCACGGGACCAAATGCTTCAATATTGTGGCAGTCTTGATTTTTGAATGGAGATTCATTCAGAAATAAGATAGGGGAGATAAAAGCCCCTAGATTTTTATCAGCGCCTTTTACTTCAAAATTTTGCAGGTCACCAAAAACAATTTGTTGTGTTTTTGAAAGTTGTAAAACCTTTTCGGTAACTTCCTTTAACTGAGATTTACCGGCCAAAGACCCCATGCGCACACCTTCTACATTAGGATCACCAATAACAGTGCCAGCCAGACGCTTGCCTAGGGCAATTTGAACATCTTCTAACAGCGACTGAGGAACAATAATTCTTCTTACCGCGGTACACTTTTGACCTGCTTTGGTAGTCATTTCGCGTTGCACTTCCTTAATGAAAATGTCAAATTCAACTGTTCCGGGAACAGCATCAGGTCCTAATACGCAGCAGTTGAGTGAATCTGCTTCCATGTTAAACGGAACGGCCTCTTCAATCAATCGTGGGTGTGATTTTAACTTCTTCCCGGTATCGGCAGATCCGGTAAAGGTTACCACATCTTGACTAATAACATGATCGAGAATACCGTTGGCACTGCCGCAAATCAGTTGCAGTGAACCCTCCGGAATTATACCCGATTTTACAATTTCTTGTACTACGGCTTCAGTTAAAAAAGAGGTGACAGTGGCAGGTTTCACAATGGCGGGAACACCTGCAAGAAAGTTGACAGCAATTTTTTCCAACATGCCCCATACAGGAAAATTGAAAGCATTGATATGTATGGCTACACCTTCTTTTGGAACACAAATATGGTGCCCAATAAATGTACCTCCTTTGCTAAGTTTAGCGGCTTCTCCATCATAGCAAAAGGTTTCGTCAGGAAATTGTCTGCGCAGGCTTGCGTAGGAGAATAGGTTTCCAATACCTCCCTCAATATCAACCCAGCTATCACTTCTTGTGGCTCCTGTTGCCCAGCTTAATTCATAAAAATGTTCCTTTTTTGATTGTAGGTGAAGCGCCAGAGCTTTTAGCATTCTGCCTCTCTCTTGAAAGGTCATTTTACGTAAAGCAGGACCTCCTACTTTACGCGCATAATTCATCATTTCAGCAAAGTCTAAACCCTTACTGCTGGCAGAAGCAATTTCTGAACCATTGATTGCATTGTATAAAACTTGCCCAGTTTCGGTGCCCGGTACCCACTTCCCCAGTGCATAATTACTCAGTTGAATCATTTTATTTTTAAATTTTATTGTTGTTTATTAGCGTATGATATGAGACATCAAAACTAATAATAAGAATAGAAATTGCCTAACAAGAGGATACAATCATTATTTCAAGCATGAATTTTCTCGTGATAATATTACATTTTTTCACTGTCCTTGCGACAAGAAAATAGGACCCATAAATATTTTCAGTTTAACACTTATAATTAACTGAGTATCCGGTAAACTTGACTTTAAATTCTATTTTTGCAATCAATAAGCGCCTTATGAAATCTAAAAAAATATGTATTCTTATTTTGTTGTTGTTGCTCTGTTATGAGCGAAAGGACAGCTACTCTTGGGGTTTTTTTGGGCACAAACGCATTAATAGAATGGCCATATTGACCTTGCCTGAGGGAATGATAGGGTTTTACAAGAAACATATGGATTATATAGCTGAGCATGCTGTTGATCCTGATAAAAGAAGATATGCTGTTGCCGATGAAGGAGCCAGGCATTACATAGACATCGACCACTATGGTAAAAATTGGATTGAGGTTGTTCCCAAAAGATGGAATGAAGCAGTGAAGAAGTTTACAGAGGATACGCTTAAGGCCTATGGCATTGTTCCATGGCATATCGAGAAAATGATGAATCGCCTTACCGAGGCTTTTAAAAAAGAGAACCTCGATTTGATTTTGCATTATTCGGCAGACATCGGTCATTACATTGCCGATGCGCATGTACCGCTGCATACCACTGAAAACTACAATGGCCAAAAAACAAATCAGTACGGTATTCATGGCTTTTGGGAATCGAGAGTACCCGAGCTTAAAGCCGATGATTACGATTACTTTGTTGGCAAAGCGGCCTTCATAGATAATGTGCTGGATAGAGCTTGGTCAGCGGTTGAAACTAGTCATGCGGCTGTTGACTCCGTATTGAGTTTTGAGGAAAAACTCAACAAAGAATTTCCGGGTGATAGAAAATATAGTTATGAAAATAGAGGAGCTGCATTAACAAAAGTTTATTCCGAGGAATACACTAGCAAGTATAACGAAATGTTGGCAGGTATGGTTGAAAGGCGCATGAGACAATCGATATTAACGGTTGGCTCAATGTGGCTAAC
>JALRAS010000147.1 GCA_023262495.1 Bacteroidia bacterium
AACAGTTTAAATAAGTTAAGGAGTCGGGCATACTACCTAAGTTTAACAACTGATTGCCAGCACAACCTAAAGTAGTTAAGCTGTTGGGCAAAGCTGGCATAATCGAAATTTGATTGTAATCGAAACCCAAAGATTTCATTGTACTAGGAATATTTTGTAAGTCAGTTAAGAGATTAAAGCTGCAATTCAAGAAGTTTAAGCTTGGAGGTAAATTGTTAATGGAAGTAATCAAATTGTAACTGCAATTTAAACTTTGTAATAAACTCGGCAATACTGGTAAACTCGATAATTGATTATTATCACAATCCAAATACCATAAACTATCAAAATATTGAATTCCAGATAAATCTGCGATTGATAAACCATTCAAATAGATTTGTGTTTCATTAATAATATCAGCACAAGCAGTATCCATCAAATTTCCATTCATACAACTGGGATAATTTATATTTAACCAGTTTACAAAATTGGGATCTGGAATAATTACACAAGTATTGCAATTAAGGGTTGCAGCAGGACAATTATTTGGATTATTAATTACATCGTTAGTTTGGCACAGTGGCATTGCTAATGTTGCAGCATCCATTGCAGGAATATGATTAGGTAGACATGTAAATGGATTACCAACTATAACCATATTGTTGATAGTGTTAGGAAATGTTGGAAAACAAGTTATCTGATTATAGGCTGCACTAAGCACAATTAGTGAGTTTGGTAAAGGTGGAAGAGTTGTTACTGAATTGTTTGGAAATATAAGATGCTGTAGCGAAGTAGGCAAAGGATTTGGTAAAGTGGTAATTGATTCGTAGCTTAGGTCTAGCACTAACAGAGAGTTTGGAAACGATGGAAGTGTGGAAATGCTTCCAAAATTAAGAGTAAAGGAGGTTATAGAAGCAGGTAATTGTGGTAATGAACTTAAACTAGCATATTCACAATAAAATGTTGTTAAATTGGAGGGTAGATTTGAAATTTGAGTCAACTGTAATGAACCACAAGATAAATTGGTTATACTATTTGGTAAAGTTGGCAATACAGAAATAGGATTGCCTTTACAATGAAGATAAGTAAGATTAGGAGGTAAAGGAGGTAGTGTGGTTAATAAATTATAGTTTACATTAAGTGAGTTCAAATTAGTAATATATTGAACCCCAAATAAATTGGATATTCCTAAGTTTGGTATATTCATGTTGCTACCATTATAAACATTAGCCCAAACAGTATCCATTTGATTTCCGTTCATAAATGGATAATGTGTATCCAGCCAATTTGCAAAATTAGCATCTGGAATGGTAACATACTGCGCTTGTACGCTATGAAAACTCAAACCTAAAAAGGCGAGTAATAAAATTGTTTTGGATAAGATTTTTTTCATAAAATTAAAATATTGAGGTTTAAATTTATCTTTAAGACTGCTTTGCTAATTTTTACAATTATTGCTGTAAGATTCTATAAATTTTTTATCTAATTTTTTATCACTTTTTTAATTGTAATTCCATTCATTTTTAACATATACATACCATTCGGTGCTTCTCTTAAATCAATACTTGTAGCATTATTTTCTGATAAAATTAATTCGCCAATTAAATTATATACTTCAATGTTTGCCGAGGCTGAAACATTAAAAATGCCATTGCTTGGATTTGGATAAATCAATGTACTTTCGGTTTTGTCTTTAACTAATGGAATTGTATTAATACCTGTTATCTGCGCAGGACTCAACACATTAATCGTAAATCCTTCTTGCATGCCTCCACGCATAATTCCTACTGAATCTACCGTTAAACTATCGCAATAAGTGGTCGTGCAACTATCTGTGGTTAAAGTTAAACATACTTCATAAGTGCCTGCATTCATATAGGTATAACTCGGATAAGGCCCATTAACAATGCTTTGAGGACCATCACCAAAATTCCAACTAAAGCTTGGATTTATACCACTTGCTAAATTAATAGCACCTATAGTATAGGTTTGAATTTGAGTAAAAACAAATAGTGCGCTACAAGTATCATTCATAGGCGAATTACTTACTGTGATTGTTTTACAAATGGTATCATTACAATGATTGTTATAAATCGTATCCTTAACCCATAAGCATACATTGTAATCTCCATCAAGCAAATAAGTATGTTGCACATTTCTATTGTTTGAACTATTGCCATCGCCAAAAGTCCAGTAATAAACAGATTGCTGAGGATTGTTATTACTTGTAATATCAATAAAATAACTTGTTAATCCATTGGCAACACTTGCAAAATCTGTATTACAATGATCTATAACTGGCACATAAAAAGGGTTTACAGCATATAGCGTATTAAAGCAACTAGTTCCCAAAGAAACATTTTGTCCATTTAAATTTACTTGAATACTATCAATATTTCCTACATATAAAACAAGTTGAGTACCACTGTATAAATTACCATTTACATTCCATACATAATCGGCTGGTACCGGACTTCCTGATTGATTTGCATACAAAGTATCATTGCTATAAAAATATGTAAATGCGCAACTTGGACTTGGTGCAACATAATTAGGGTTTACTACATAAACTGAATTAGCACAAGTTGTTCCTAAAGCAACATTCTGAGCATTCAAGCTGACCTGTATGCTATCTATATTACCAACATACAAGGCTAATTGCGGTCCTCCATAATTATTACCATTTACAATCCATAAAAACACTGTTGGTGTTGAGTTTCCCGATTGTGCAGCATACAAAGTATCATTGCTAAAATAATAATTAAAAATACAACTTGGACTTGGTGGAGGTGGTAATGGGGTCAATTGAAAAGTAGTACAAGATTCGCAAATTACAACCTGATTTATTAAATCCACAATTTTTAAACAAATTTCATGCGGCAAAGTATCATATACAAAACCCTGATAAGTAGCACTGTGCCCACCAGTAAGATTTGAAAGTACATTCGTTGTATCTAAAACAAAAATATAATTGTATACACTGGCTGTATCAGTAGCCGTAAAGGTAACCGAGTTGCTATTAAAATCATATGATTCTATAAAAGTGCAATTCTGAGCCTTAACTTCAAATTTTAATAAAATAACGAATAATAAAAGTAGCTTTGTTTTCAAGGTGTGCTAATTAAAATTGAATAAATTATTTCATGGTTATATGGATACACGAATATAAAATTAAAATAGTTTATAAGACCTTTAAATAAATTGCTATTGCATTGTCTTACAATATGTTAAAATAACATTAAAAAAATAAAACTTAGGAAACTTTACTAATTATCCACTTGTTTATCTTAAATATTTTTGCAGTTTTACCACAAATTGATTCTCATGGAGATTTTTTTGTTGCTTGTGGTTATTTTGATTCTGCTAGGCGTTCGCAGTAGCCTGTATAAACAGCACAAGCAAGCGCTTTATGAAATTTTTAAGTTGAAAACAGAGTTAGATGATTTGAAATCTAAAATACTGAATCAGCAACACACAAGGCCTACAGATATTTTTACGCAAGCCGTTCCAACAAAAGCTGAAGATACAGAGAGCATGCCGGTTGTACCAACAGAAAGCATCATTGAGCAGGTCATCACGCAAGAAATTGTCCCCGATAATGTACCGATAAAAGAACCTGTAGAGGTTACTTCTTTTACACCTATTGTAGAATCAACACAAACATCTACTGTATCTTCTACACCACCACTGATGCCCCTCTATGAAACGACTAAAGAGGAGACAAGCGAGCCTCAGAGCAAGCCAAAACCCAAAATGTCCTTCTTCGAAAAAAATCCCGATCTCGAAAAGTTTATTGGCGAAAATTTAGTGAACAAAATTGGTATCGCTATTTTGGTATTGGGTATAGGTTATTTTGTAAAATTTGCTATTGATAAAGATTGGATCAACGAAATCGGACGTGTAGCTATTGGACTCTTATGTGGCGGTATTCTCATTGGCCTAGCCCATCGCTTGCGCAAAGAATTTGCTGCATTTAGCTCGGTCTTAGTTGGTGGTGGCATTGCTGTATTATATTTTACAATTTCACTGGCCTTTCATGATTATCATTTGTTTAGCCAAACTGTAGCATTCTCAATTATGGTCGCTATTACTGCCTTTGCTGTTCTATTAGCCATTGCCTATAATAAAATTGAGTTGGCTGTTTTGGCTATTATTGGCGGTTTTGGGTCACCTTTTTTTGTCAGTACAGGTCAAGGAAATCATATTGTTTTATTCAGCTATTTACTTATTCTAAATGGGGGAATGATTAGTTTGGCTTACTACAAAAAGTGGAGTCTTGTAAATATTATTTCCTATGTATTTACCATACTCATTGTTGGCGGTTGGTTGTTTACTAAGTATGATAATCAAAGGCATGAACCGCTGATAGTTTTCGGATTTGCATCTGCTTTTTATCTCATATTTTTTCTGATGAATGTGGTGTATAATCTTAAAAACAAACTTCCTTTTAAGGTCCTTGATTTATCCTTGTTGCTCAGCAATACTTTTTTGTTTTATAGTGCGGGCTTGTTCCTGCTAAACAGTCCGAGTTTGATTGATGTGAAAGGATTATTTACCGTAAGTATGGGTGTATTTAATTTGGGTTTGGCCTACCCACTGTACAAGCGACAACACACGGATAAAAATTTGATTTTTATGTTGGTTGGTTTGGTACTTACATTCATTAGTTTGGCAGCGCCTATTCAATTACATGGGCATTACATCACCTTATTTTGGGCTGCTGAATCTACTTTATTGCTATGGCTTTGGCAAAAGTCGGGTATACAGCTGATCAAACAAACCTCGGTGCTGATGTTGGCATTAATGCTCATTAGTTTATGCATGGATTGGGGTAAGATATATGTTCAGGCACCTCAATTGTACTTACTTCCTTTTGCCAATAAGGTATTTGTTACAGGTATTTTTGCATTAGCTGCAATAGGATTAACCTATCGCTTACTTCATCATGAAAATGAGAGCAATTTCTACAGGGGCTTTATTCCGCTTCAAAGTTATAAAACAGCTTTGCAGATCATATTGCTATTGCTGTTTTACTTGGTTTTACTTTTTGAAATCAGTCACCAGATCAATTATTTTTACAAGCAGCATGCGATAACAAAAATTGTAGTAACAAGTTATCATCTTACTTATATTGCCATTGTTTTAGTAATTAATCGTGCGCAATCCAATCAGTTATTTAAACAATTTAAAATAGCAATCCTTTGTATTGCCTTATTGAACATCTTCCTGTGTAATCAAAGTATTATTATCGTTAGAAATGAAATATTGCATACGCATGTTTCATGGAAAATATTTTTTTGGCTGCACCTGTATATCATGGCAATAGGTTTATACTTTATTTTTAGTTTACACCATTGCCTTTGTACAATGATCCCAGAAAAGCAATCATCGCGCAGATTAGTTTATTGGATAAGTATCATTTTATTGATGATGATATCAAGTATGGCTTCTGATCACTTGGTGGTTTATAGTTTATTCAGTAAAAATCATTCTATTGCTTATCTCCTTACTCAACATCATAAGTTCGGATATGCTTTGCTGTGGGGTGCTATCGCGTTTGCTTTAATCAATATTGGGATGAGGCAAAAAATACGTGAATGGAGAATTATTTCCTTAACGATTTTTACTTTGGTAATCATCAAACTGTTTGTTTATGATATCAGCAATATTTCTGAAGCCGGCCGCATCGTTGCTTTTGTACTATTGGGTGTGTTGCTTTTGTTGGTTTCATTTATGTATCAACGGCTAAAAAAATTAATAACCACAGATGGTGACAATAATGAAAAGAATGCTGATTAGGCATCGTATTTTGATTGCGCTTTGTTTTGTTACTTGCCTGGCAAACATAAGCAAGGCGGATCATTTTGATTACATGGTGCAATTGCCAGAAATTCAGTCAAAAGGATTTCACAAAATAATTATTGCTCCTGCCATAAGTGCTAAATCTGCGGCTAATTTATCTGATTTGCGTTTAT
>JALRAS010000148.1 GCA_023262495.1 Bacteroidia bacterium
GGCAAGAGGGTCTTTTGCTATATCCTCCAATTTTTCTTTCTTAACAAAAAAACGGTAATTCAAATAATACTGCTCTAATACCGACTTTTCCACCTCAATAGGATTCATGCCTGCAAGTGCATTTTGCAAACGATACATTTCAAGCTGATACTCGAACCACGACATCGCCAAAGTGCCAAATACCACCACGCCTGCAACTTGATGTTTAGCAGAAATGGCAGGAGCAACAATGCCACCCATAGAATGTCCGAAAATAAAAATCTTGTTGGTATCAACATAGGGCAACGATTTCAGCTTTTTTAAACCAACTTCAAAGTTCTCTATTTCATCAAGTAAATTACACGACTCGCACTTTGGTGTATTTTTACTATCGCCAAGCCCACTTTTTTCGATGCGTAGCGCTACATATCCTGCATCAACGTAGCCATCTACAATTCTTTTATAGGGATGATTGTTGCTTAACTCATCAATACTACTGCAAGTATAGCCCGGTATAAAAAGCATAGCCGGCATCTTTTCTTCTTTCAATGGCTTATTAATAATCACACGTAATTGTCCTCCCCTGTAGGCTGCTTCATCATATATCACTTTCGAATTATCATCAGTTTCGTATGGCCTTTCAACAGCTTTGCCTTTCAATGTCATTTTTTTCTTTCCGCGTACAATCTGCAATTGCACTTCTTTTCCCGGGCTGTAAGAAAGGAACTGATTTAAGAATTCGTCATTAGAATTAAACGATGACTGACCTATTTGCTGAATGATATCATTTTCCTGCAACTTTAATTCCTTGGCAGTTCCGCGCAAAACGCGCAGCACTTTGCAACCTTTAATACCATTTTCGTTTGCATATTCAATTTGTGCGCCAAACAAGGGCTTTCTCTCAAGCTGCGCAAAGGCATTAATCGTTGAAACAAGTACTAATAAAATGAGGTATATTTTTTTCATAGGATTATTTTTCTCACAAAGAAATGTAATATTCGATTATTGCAATTGTCAAATATTGCTATTTTTGGAAACGCGCTTTTCCAATATTCACTCGGTAAGCAATGCAAGTTTAATCTGCTTGGCCCACAAACACGCAATCATAAGTTCTGCCATTAGGATTGCTGATCTGATAATTTCCTTGTTCACCCTTTTTTCTGCTGCAGGCGATTACAGTGCCATCCCAAAGTTGCAAACGATCTTCACCATAGCCGTAAAAATAAATCTTGATCTCTTTGTTTACCTCCTCAAAGTCTTTGATATCAGCTTGCTCTACCCCTTCTACAAATGTGTCAACCTCTCGATTAAAGGTGGGCAGAATTTTTCCTTCTCTGATAAAGAATGGCAAGCTGCCGGGAGCCGCAGGAACCTCGTAGGCTGCTGCACCTTGATAGCATTTATCGGTCCAGTAATGATACCATTTCCCCTCAGGCAAATATACCTTCCATGTGTGATTGGCCTGCGTAATATCATTTCTTTTAACATCCAATTGATCTTCAATCACAGGACATGAAAGCATACGATCGCCCAACATGAATTCAAAATCTTGTTTTAAGCATTCACGATCTTGAGGAAAGTGTATCGACAAATGCCTGAGCATAGGCCAGCCGTTGTCTGATGCTTGCTTGGCCAATGTATAAATGTAAGGAAACAACTTCGCATGCAAGGTGGCATATTTTTTCCAATGTAACAGTGTTTCCTCATCCTCATCAAAGCGCCAGTGATCACAAAGCTGCACTCCCCTGTGCAAACGCATGACAGGAATCAGCGCACCTGCTTCAATCCAACGAAACATAAGCAGTTTATTCATTGGTTTAGTTTTTTCACAGTTGTATGCTCCAATATCTATCGACACATTGGGATGCACCGACATGCTCCCTGATAGCACTCCGGTAATTTGACCTCCTATGCCCGATAATTTATCGTAGTTGGCATTACGATCTCCCGTAAAAATAAAATCATTATATTGATGCAAGCCCGCTGCACCGCTTCGAGAGAACAAACAATAATCGCCATTGGGACGTGCTTTTCCAAAAAAATCTTGTGCATTTTTTGCCCAAAGCAGTGGGTATTTATTGTGTATATCGTTGCCCCACGCTCCATTATATGAAATAGAACGATAAGGTGTGTATTCGCCAAAATCATTCATCCATCCATCAACACCCATCTTTTCGGAGTTGGCATAATACTTTGATTGAAAATGTTTGCCCGCCTCCGGATTGGTCCAATCAAACTGCGAACTGTTCCAAACAAAAAATTTAAACACAAAACTTTTTCCTTTTTTATTTTTGGTAAGCAGTCCTTTTGTATCTGCTTCCATATAATCGGGATTAGGTTTGAACAATTTTTTTTGACCAAGATATGGCAGGTAGTAACCAATATTTTTAACCCCGAGACGATGTTGCTCTGCAATCATTTTTTCATATCCCGGATAATACTTTCTGTTCACTGTCCAATCATTGATTGGCTTACTGCTCAAAAAATCGAAATACCAATCTTCGGCCATGATGGCACTTAGCGGAATTTTATTTTTTCGACACGTATTGAGCACCGTATAATTAATTTCTTGTCCGCTTTCTTTTGATTGATAGTCGGTTCCTGCCGCTGCCCACACACCAAATACCCAAGGTTTAGGTAATTTGAATTTCCCGTTGGCATTAAAATATTTTCCAATGATTTGTAGTGGTGTTTCACCGGTGAAAATTTTTAAATGTACAGCACCCGATTTATTTGTAATGCTAAAAGTATTTGATGATGATTTTGCAAAATCAAATATGCTGTAATTGAAATCATTCATATGTAAGCCGTAACCTTTTAGGTTGAGAAAAAATGGCACAGGGGCATAAGTGATGTCTCTTCCTTGCAATGTGGCGTTATCAGAAACAACAGGAAGATTTGGGCCTACTTCACTTGCCCACTGCGTAACAATTGTACCATAATGATTTACCTTATTGTACCGCATACCCATTCCCAAATAAGTATCTTCTGCATCAGCATCAAAGTTGATGGTAATTTCAGAAATTACACTGACTCCCGCAGGATTAGCGGATAGTTCTTTGAAATCAAAACAAAAAGTACTGTCAGGCAACACAAAAAAGTGAAGCACTGCAAGACTGTCGAATTTGGTATTCCCCAAATAAAATGACATTTTTTCACAGTAAACAATCCTTGTTACCTTATTTAGTTTTGCTTCAAATACCTTGCTGCCCTGTTCAAAAAAATAATATGGTTTGGCATATACCACATTGGTATTTTTCTGATGTCGTAAAATCACATCGCCCTTGCTTGAGAGCAGTTTGATTTTCTTTTGGCGGTCTACCAATTCAAAATGAAAAGGCGCACAAGTAATGTTTATTTCGTACTTACCGTAAGTGCGCGAAAAATCATTTACAACCTCATTGGCATGCACCTTATAAACGCAAAAAAGTTGCATGCAACACAAAGTGGCGGTCAGCCATTTTTTTAAATCAGCTATTACTTTCATAACGTAAAGATTAAATGGTTTCCCAGTTTAAGTGTCGGTAACGCCATTGATTAATTCTAAGTCCAATCAAAAATCCAAAATTACCCAGAACGTTACCAACTTTGAGATTGCCTGATTGAAAAGATTGATTCAAGTAGGTATAGTACAGGGCCAATAAAAATCTATCAGTGTTGATTCCCGATGCCACTTTTGCCTGTGGAATTTCTAGTTGCAGCAGCGGCTTGAAGGATTGATTAACATTGGTTTTGGTTGCACCTACAGCGATACCGAGTGCAGCATCAAAAAATATAAACCATTTTTTTTTAGCTACTAAATATAATGAGGGCACGGCAGCCAAGCTAAGTCCGGTATATCGCAGGGATGCAACTTGTAGAGAGGCATCTTCTGCATGCACACTATCGCGAAACAAGGAACCTTGACCTGAATTAAGTTTAATGTTGTTGTAGGCCAATCGTGACCCCATAAAGAATTTAGATTTCAATTGCCGCTCACCAAAGTAGAAAGGCACACCTAAACACGATTGCCTTTGTGCGGGGTAATAATTTAAGTCAACACTTGTCCAAACTAATTTGGTATTGTTATGTCTTCTGTAACTAACGGTATCACCTTTTATTTCGGGATGATTCAAATAATTTTGATCATAAAAACCTAATTGATTTACGTAGTTTACATTAATCAAAAGTGCATCAATGAGGATACTTCCTTTGGTAATGAATGATTTCTGACGGCCATACTTTTCTATTTCAGCGGTTGTTTGCGGCAAAGCGGCAGCCCAATAATAGGCGATATTGTCGGCTTGAAACATAAACCCCGACAGGAGATTAGGAGAGTTCCTCAATCTTGCTTTTTCTTTCCCGGCAGGGTCAATTTTTTTGTTCAATTCAAGCCATGTAGTCAAATCTCTTGTCTCAGCAATATAGCTCACCAACAACCTGTACTTCAAGTTTTTTTTGTAGTTTTTATCGTATGATTGCGCAAGTGTAAAATAGTATACCGACAGCATCAGTATCACTGTGAGAATATTTTTTTTCTGCATCAAAATAATAGCTGGTTGAATGTAAATGTATGAATTAATAGCACATTGAAAATAAAAATCAAAATGATTTTTAGGCAGTTGCACCTCATTTTATCAGTAGAATTGATGAAAGTAATTCTTTGGTGATTTCTACCGATAACACTATCAATTTATACCTTTTCAAATAAAAGAGCTCTGTTGCAAGCTAGGCTCTGGTGAAGCTAGTTATTAAAAATTCTATAACTGTGTGTAAATAAGTGCAACCGCAGCAACAGTCATAATGAGCAGAGCAGCAGTGCCCAAAATATTTTCTTTTTTGCTATTTACATTTTCGCCCATGATCAACTTGTTGTTAGAGATATGCAAAATAATTGCAATCAAAACAGGTGCCGTTAGTCCATATAAAATTGCGGTGTAAATCAATGATTGTATTGGCGTTATTCCCACATAATTAAGAGACAATCCTAAAATAAGGGAGAAAGCAATGATGGTATAAAATGCTTTTGCTTCATGAAATTTTTTATTGAGCCCTTGCTCCCATCCGAATGTTTCGGTAACAATATAAGAAATAGAACCGCTTAGCACCGGTATTGCAATTAATCCTGTTCCTATAACTCCTAAAGCAAACAACAGGTAAGCCATATTTCCTGCCAATGGCTTTAAAGCCATAGCAGCTTGTTCTACGGTATCTATTTGATGAATGCCGCTGTTGAATAAAACAGTACCTGTGGTTAGAATAATAAAATACATGACGAGGCCTGACACAGTCATACCAAAGTTTACATCAGTATTGATATTACCAATCAATTTCTTGTCCACAACAATATGCTTTTTGCTGCACTGCATTTCCTCCACTTCCACCGATGCCTGCCAAAAAAACAAGTAAGGAGAAATGGTAGTGCCCAAAATGCCAACTAAAATTGCAAGAAAATCTTCGTTGAAACGAATCGTTGGCACAAAGGTTGACTTGAGAATTGCAATCAAGTCTTGCTTGTATAAAAATGGTACAATAAAGTACACCAACATTACTACGCACAGGTACTTGAGCACAGAAGCAATTTTTTGATAGGGTAAATAAATGATTAAACCTAAGAGTATAATGGTAAAAAGCACACTAAAATAATTGGCGTCAATTGATGGAAAAAGTAAATTACCCACAGCTCCCATTCCGGCTATATCGGCACCAATATTCATAACAATAGCAGGAAAACTAAAAAGAAGCATCACATATAACACCGGCTTGGGGTAGTGTTTCTTCAAAGTTCCTGTGAGTCCTTGTGAGGTTACAATACCAATTCGCGCGCACATTTGTTGTATGGAAGCCATTACAGGGAAAGCAATTAAAGATGTCCATAATGTTGACAAACCAAAAGCAGCGCCTGCTTGAGAATAGGTTGCAATACCTGAAGGATCATCATCGCTGGCACCTGTAGCAAGACCGGGACCTAGGT
>JALRAS010000149.1:0-3063 GCA_023262495.1 Bacteroidia bacterium
CACCCGAGATAATTGGTTGAGGATAATTATTGATTTCAACTGTTGTTACTATTGTGTCGCGACAACCGTTTGAAGCTAAAACCGCCAAACTAACGGGATAAATACCATCGCTTTGGTAGTATATCTTGGGCTCATAGTCATTTGATATGATAGTATCATTGAAGGTCCATACACGAGCAAGATTTTGCTGAGGAAAAGGTATAAAACTGATATCTCTAAATAAAACTGAATCTTCCACACACAAATTGGTATGCTCAAAATCAGCATTGGGAGATGGCTTTATATTAATTTGTTTAATCAATGTGTCTATACAACCTTCTATGGTATTTAATACCATAGTAACTTGATATGGCCCGACTTGATTGTAGTTGTGAAACACACTGTTACCATTGGCGAAGTTATTGGTGCTATTGGGATCATTAAAATCCCATAAAATATCGGCTTGGGTGCCGCCAAGAAGGTTTGAAATGTTAGCAAATTGGGTAAATTTTTCATTACAACTATTCGTTACTGAAAAATCTAATATGGGATGTGGTAGCACTTGAACATATTTATTTACCAAACCCGCACATCCCGTTTGGCTAATTGATTTTAAAGTAACCAGATACTCGCCCGACAGGAGATAAAGATTAGTTGGGTTTTGCAAGCTATTAATATTCCCGTCTCCAAAATTCCATTCCCAGTTAACAATGCTATCTCCCGGAGCTACAATCGTTAAATCATTAAATTGAGTGGATAATCCAATACATACATTATTGCTCGTAAAATTGGCTGTTGGGGCTATTCCGGTTAACGTTATAAAAATAGTATCCCTTGCAATACAGTTATTGGCATTACTTACTTCTAGCCAAAAACTTCCTCCTCCAGCAATAAACAAACTATCATTACTTGTACCGTCAGACCACAAGTAGCTCACAGCCGTTGAGGCACCATTTTGAAGTTGAATGCTATTGCCCGTGCATAAGGAAGTATCATTACCTATATATGCGGTATTTGGAAAATTATCAAGTTCAATTGTAACAGTATCAGAATAAAATTCACACCCAAATAAATCTGTAACCTTAACGTAATAGTCTCCCGGTTGGTTGATTAAATAATTATCCCCTATTGAATTATCCTGCCACAGAAATGTGTATGGTGAACTGAGATTTGTGTTCCAAACCAGCTGACTTCCTGCACACAAAACATTTACATTGATTTGCTGAAAGTTTGGATAGGTGATAAAAATACTGTCTGACTGAATTCTGTCAAAGATGTCAGTGGCCTGAACAACATATAAACCTGTTTTACTGATATTAATTGATGGAGAGGTTTCACCGGTAGACCAAAGATAGTTGATAAATCCGCTATTGGCAGAGATAGTTATAGGACAAAAATTATCGGCAATAACTGTATCTGGTCCTAAAGAAAGTTGTGGTGTATACCTATCCATAAGATACTTTTGGATGAGTTGCGTTTCGCCATCATCGATTGCGTTATTAAAAACAATGAGCTCAGACAACTCACCTCTTAAAGGAGCTGGAGAATTTACTATTGGATTACGTCCACCTATACAAAAAGCACCGAGTGAAATGGGACTTAATGCTGTTTGGTTTGTTTGACCTGATTGGAGACCGTTAATAAATACTTTTGAATTGCCTGATTGCCTTTTTAAAGTTATCTGGCTCCAGTTTATGGCATTGAAGGATCCCGTGGTTCCCCCATTCAATGCAACCTCACATTTTAAGGTTTGCATCTCAAAGTCAAAATATGTACCTGAGGTAAAATTACCATGATTAACAATTGAATTAGTCTTTTTTCCTACCAAAAAACCTGAGGTATTCAAGCCGTATGAAAATGAATTAACTGAGAGAAGATCATTCCCGTCAAATGAGAGGTAAGGAAGATTATTTATACCACTATTAAAATAAGTTGGCTGTGCAGTTGCATTTGACTGCGCAGCAATATAACTATTAGAACTCAAGTCGAGCCACGACAAAACCGTGCTCCCATTTAATGTAACACCTGTATCTGACCTAAGCCAAAGTGCACAGCCACCTATATCAGTTGGCTTGAATTTTCTAAAGCTTGAAGTTTCTCCAATTACGATATTCCCGAGTACATCGGCTTCTATCCTCCAAAAATAAGTGGTGCTTGAGCTTAATCCGCTGAGCATATAATTAGTCTGCAATCCGACATTAACTTGTAATACATTAGCATTAAAAGTGCTATCAATAGAATACTTTAGCTGATAAAATGATGCATTATTGATACCGTTCCAACTTAAAATAACTGTATCGCTGTTGAAAACGTAGCCATTCTTTGGCAATATGGTAGAGAGAGGTTGTGCTAATACTTCGTTCGTCAGAATAATTAATAAAAAGATGATTTTTTTTAGATTTTTAAGCTTTAAAATCATGAGAGAATAACGTTTTCTTTACTTTTGAATTAAAATACAAAACTAAATAATTATTATGAATTATATCCATTTGGGTAAACCGAAACAGGCACCAAAACTCTTGAACCAAAACCCCTGTCTGATTTTATGTTTGTACACGTTAGTTGCCATACTTAGTTTTTCTAATGTAAATGCACAAGAAATAAAGAGTGAAATACAGCGCATCGACCCTCCAAATTGGTGGACACAAATGGAGAACAAGGAGCTAAACTTACTTGTTAAATGTAATCAAATTTCAGTATTTAGCGGGGTTAACATCACACCAAGCGGGATATCAGTACTTTCAGCAACACCTTCAGAAAATAACAATTACTTGCACATTAAACTACTGATTACAGATGAAGCAAAACCGGGCATCTATAACTTTTCCTTCAATTTTGAAAAGGAATCGATAAGTATTAAATATGAACTGCAACAAAGAAAAAAAATTTCAAAAGATGTTACGGGAATTAGTCAATCCGACTTACTATACCTCATTATGCCTGATCGCTTTGCTAATGCTAATCCATCGAATGATATTGTAGATAGTTTCAATCAGATAAACATATTTCGAGATAGTATCTTATGCAGGCATGGTGGCGACATACAGGGCATTATCAATCACTTAGAGTATATCAATGATTTAG
>JALRAS010000149.1:3073-5832 GCA_023262495.1 Bacteroidia bacterium
ATATGGCTGAATCCCGTTCAAGAGAATAATCAACCTAAGGAATCTTATCATGGTTATGCCATCACCGATCATTATAAAATTGACAAGCGATTAGGAAGTTTAGATGACTATAAGCAATTGGTAAAAGCTGCTCATGATAGAAGGATGAAGGTAATTATGGACATGGTTTTTAATCATACCGGAAACGAACACTACCTATACAAAGAACAGCCTTCTGCTGATTGGTTTCATCAATTCAAACAATTTACCAGAACCAATTACCGCGCAACAACCATCATGGATCCCTATGCCTCGGAATATGACAAAAACCTGATGCAAAATGCATGGTTCGATAAACATATGCCCGACCTGAATCAAAAAAATGAACATCTTGCCAACTACCTTATTACTAATTCTATATGGTGGATTGAAACAACGGGTATCAATGGCTTTAGAGTTGATACTTGGGCCTACCCTGATCAAGATTTTATGAAAGCATGGACCGCTGCAATAAGAAAGGAATATCATCAATTCACCATATTTGGCGAAGTTTGGGAACATGGTCCGGCCATTCAAGCTCAATTTGCAAAAAATATTTACTCAGGAAAATATCATGGTGAAATGCCCGGCATTATTGACTTCGAACTATACTATGCAATTAACAATGCGCTCACAAAAGATTTTGGATGGACAGAAGGGGCAGCAAGCATATACTACACCCTCGCACAAGACTTTTTATATCAACAGCCACAAAATAATGTGATATTTTTAGACAATCATGACCTCAGTAGATTCACGTCTATGATTGATGGGAATATGGATAAATTTAAATCCGGTATCAATTTTTTACTCACCACAAGAGGTATTCCTTCTTTATTTTATGGAACTGAAATTTTGATGAAAGCATGGAGCAATCCCGATGCAAAGGTTAGGATTGATTTTCCTGGGGGATGGCCTTCAGATTCGCTTAATAAATTTAACGAAAGTGGCAGAAACACTAATGAAAATGAAGCATTCAACCACATTAAAAAATTATCAGCTTACCGTAAAAAATGTAAAGCTATTACTGAAGGAACCTTGATTCAGTTTGTACCCGAAAACGGATTATACGTCTATTTCAGACAATATGACAATCAAAAAGTTATGGTAATAATGAACACTCTGAATAAAAATATTCAGGTTGATACAAGCAGGTACAATGAAGTTTTGAAAGATTGCCAATATGGCCTTGATATCATTAACAATCGTAAACTAGAAAGATTAAATGACATCCTTTTAAAACCATACGAGAGTATTGTAATTGAACTATTTAAATAAATAAAATCAATAACTAAATGTGATAGTTTGCAATAAATCGGGATGCAAGCTAAGCGCAACGGGACATGTTTTAGCGGCATGCTCCAGAATGTGCTTCTCTTTATCGCTAAAGTTGTTTGGCGGAAATATAAAGTCAACCTTAATTTCCGCAACCTTTCTTGGTTTGGATTGCATCATCTTAGTAATATTAACTTTTGTGCCTGTCAATTGGATATGATGTGTATTGGCAGCAATCCCCATAATAGTGAGCATACAACACCCAAGGGCATTACACATTAAATCAGTTGGGCTAAATGCTTCGCCTCTACCGTGATTGTCAACGGGAGCATCGGTTGTAATTTTACTATGAGATGCTATATGGGTTGACTCTGTTCTGAGATCCCCTAGGTAGGTAATTTGAGAAGTTATCATAAACTAAATAAGAATTTTGTTGTTATCACAAATGTAATTGTTTGACAATAAAAATTAATAACTTTTGTTTGAATAAATTATTGTTATTGCGTAACTTTGTTTTTGATTTAATGAGCTATCGTTTTTATATATCAATCGTGGCATGTTTTTCATTGTTTTTCTGCCTCAAGGCAGATGCGCAAATGATTAGCGGAAGTGAATTAGACAATCCTGATATTCAGCTAAGGAATGAGTCCTATTTCGGTATCAACATCAACTCACACGGTTGGGGTATATCTTATCGTAGAGGAAAACACAAGACAGGCACTTTGAAAAGAATGCTTGACTTTGACCTTGTTGGATACAGACATCCCAAAGAAGTTAAGATTTCCAATCGTTCAGGTTCAAATAATTCTAGAAGTTATTATTACGGAAAACTCAACAATGCTTCTTTTTTAAGAGCAGGATACGGCTATCAAAAAGTTATTTTTGATGAAGAGTTACCAGGTGCCCTTCAAATTAGATTGAATTACCACACAGGTGCCTCATTGGGCATATTAAAACCTGTTTATTTAGAGATATACAAACCTTCACAAATATTTCCTGACCGATACGAATTGGTTACCGAGAAATATAATCCTGAAAAACATTTTGTAGAGAATATTTACGGCAAGGCGCCCTATCTCAAAGGAATCAATGAATTGAGCATCAACCCCGGAGTTTATGGTAAGTTTGGCGTTAGTTTTGAATACGGCCCCGATCAAGAGGTTGTTAGAGCGATTGAGGCGGGAGTTGTTGTAGATTTCCACCCTAAAGCTATGCAAGTAATGGCCTTCAATTCAAACAATCCATTGACATTTTCCTTTTATGTTACCGTTAATTGGGGCAAAAGGTGGTTATAATAGTAATGATATGCTAATAGAAGATAATACTTCAGTAATAGAAAAAAAGTTTGCCAAAAAACCTGATTGGTTGCGTGTAAAGTTGCCAACAGGAAAAGAATATGCCGAAGTTAGAAAAATAGTAACTGAGCATAAATTACACACTATTTGCGAAAGTGGTAATTGCCCGAA